>DATDGH010000621.1:0-5022 GCA_036522215.1 Candidatus Angelobacter sp.
CTCAATCATGAAGTGATAGCCGAAGCGCCTGGATTGCTGGTGCGCTATCTGCCGGTGTGGGTCGATGTCAACCTGCAAACGCCATTGAGAGAGATGGTGGACAAGGTCGCCGCGGCGACCTCAGAAGCAATGGGATGGCAACAATTCTTCGATTGGAAGCAGATCGAGTCAGCAGAGCCGATTCCGATATTGAGGTGGTGCTTTGAAAGCTGCTCGATAGACGAAAGCATGGGTGGTGAAGGGATTTATTTTCGGATAGCAGGAGTATGGGGAATCAGCGACGGCTTTGCGCAACGGCTAGTAGTGCAGGAGCGGAGAGGAAGTGGGGGACATGTGGAGTTGGGCGGAGAAATTGATTACGACGCGACCGGGATGCGGCCCCAGGAAGCGCAATGGCTTGCTGAAGAACTGGCAACGGTAGTGGAAGGGGCGCTGGCCAAGCCGGAGGCTGCAATAGACGCTCTGCCAATCATTGGGCCCATGCAGCGAGAGATGTTGTACGTATGGAACCAGACGAAGGGAGAGTATGCGCGGGAGAAATGTGTGCATGAGTTGTTTGAGGAGCAGGTGGAAAGAACGCCGGACGTAGTGGCGGTGGCGTATGGTGAGGAGCAGGTGAGCTATGCACAACTGAACCGGCGTGCAAACCGGCTGGCGCATTATCTAATTAGTTTGGGAGTGGAGCCGGATGACCGGGTGGCCATCTGCGTGGAGCGTGGGCTGGAGATGGTGATCGGAATTCTGGGGATACTGAAGGCGGGAGCGGCGTATGTGCCGCTGGACCCGTCATATCCAGCGGAACGGCTGCAGTTCATGGTGGAGGATAGTGGGCCGGTGGTGGTGATGACGCAGGAGTCGCTGCGTGGCATGGTGGAGGAGATTGGGGACGAGATGCGGGTGGTGGAATTAGGCGTGGTGATGAATAGAGCGGAAGATGGAGAGGAGGAGAGGAATCCGGGGGAATTGGGAAGGACATCGCAAAATCTCTGTTATGTGATTTACACGTCAGGGTCGACGGGGACACCCAAAGGGGTGATGGTTGAGCATCGGGCCTTGTTGAATCACATGGAGTGGATGCAGCGGGAATTCCGGTACGGCCCGGATGATCGAATATTGCAGAGGACCCCGATAAGTTTTGATGCCTCAGTGTGGGAGTTTTTTGCACCTTTGCTGTGTGGTGGAAAGTTAGTACTGCTAGGAAGCGAGGTTCATGCAGATGTGGAATCCCTCAGGGCAATACTGAAGAAGGATCGGATTACAGTGGTTGGGATGGTACCGATGCTGCTGGCTGCGCTAGTGGAAGTCGGCGGGATAGCTGCAGCAGAAGAATTGCGCCTGGTCTGCTGCGGGGGAGAGTTACTGAAGACTGAATTAGTAGAGAGAAGCCTTCGCCAAAAACATGTGGAGATAGTGAATCTGTATGGGCCAACCGAGGCAACCATCGATGCCACATATTGGCGAGGAATAAAAGTTCTATTTGGAGCAGGGGTCCCGATCGGTCGTCCCATACTGAATACGCAGGTGCATGTGTTGGACCGGCAGGGAGAGGCTGTGCCGGTAGGAGTGGTGGGAGAGATATATATCGGAGGAACAGGATTAGGGCGCGGATATCTGAAGCGGGCGGAGGTAACGGCGGAGCGGTTTGTGCCAGACCCTTATGCGGAGGAGACAGGAGCACGGATGTACAGGACCGGGGACCTTGGGAGATGGCTGGAAGATGGAAACATCGAGTTTGTGGGGCGCAATGATGATCAGGTGAAGATCCGCGGGTATCGCATAGAGCTGGGAGAGATCGAGGCTCGGTTGGCGGAGCATGAACAGGTGCGGGAGGAAGTGGTGGTGGTGCGGGAGGATGAGAACGGGGAAAAGCGGCTGGTCGCATATGTGGTAGCGGAATCGGAGACGGATGCCGGAGAACTGGCGGGGAGACTGCGTGCCTATCTGGTGAGCAGGCTGCCGGAGTACATGGTGCCAGCAGCGTATGTGCAACTGGAGGTGATGCCGCTAACGCCCAACGGGAAGCTGGATCGAAAGGCGTTGCCGGAACCGGAAGGAACGGGGCACGCACAGAGGATGTATGAGGCACCGCGTGGTGAAATAGAAGAGAAGCTGGCTGTTGTGTGGCAGGAACTGCTGGGTGTGAAACAGGTTGGCCGGCAGGACAACTTTTTTGAGCTAGGAGGGCATTCTCTGTTGGCCGTGCAGTTGGTTGAACGGCTGCGCCGCCTGGATCTACAAATTGAGGTGCGCGCCTTGTTCACCACGCCGGTGCTGAGCGAACTGGCCGCGACGCTGGACAATTATCGTGAAGCTTGGATTCCACCAGTATTGATTGCACCCGGCAGCACAGTGATAACACCGGAGATGCTGCCGTTGATTGATGTCAATCAGGAAGAAATCGACCAGATCGTAGAGCGGATTCCTGGCGGCATCGCAAATATTCAGGACATCTATGCCTTGTCGCCGCTTCAGGAAGGAGTTTTATTTCACCACCTGATGGCAGTCCAAGGTGATCCATACATTGTGAGCACGCAAATAGCATTTCCTGATCGGATGCTCCTGGATCGGTTCCTCTCCGCCGTGCAGCAGGTAGTGGACCGCCATGACATTTTGCGCACGTGCTTTATGTGGCAAGGATTGTCGCAGCCGGCGCAGGTAGTATTGCGGAGAGCGCAGATTCCGGTGACGGAGATCGAACTGGATGCCCACGCCGGACCTGTTGGAAAGCAATTGACCCGGCATTTCGATCCACGCTGGGATCGCATGGATCTGACGCAAGCCCCCTTGCTGCACTTTGCCATTGCGCATGATGCCGAGGCTGATTGCTGGATATTGTTGAGGCGGTTACACCATATGATTGGCGACCGATCTACTCTGAATGTGCTGAGCGCAGAGGTGAGCGATTTCCTCACCGGCCAGGGCGATAAGCTGTCTCCGCCACAACCATTCCGCAACTTGATCGCGACGGCGCGCCTGGGCATTCCGCAGGAGGAGCACGAGCGTTTCTTCCGCGAGATGCTGGGAGAGGTTACGGAGCCGACATTACCTTTTGGTTTAGTAGATGTAAATCAGGATGGCACGAATCTGGTGGATTTGGGCGTGATGCTATCACAGGATCTGAATGAAAGACTAAGGTCCCAGGCACGACGGTTAGGTGTAAGTTTGGCAAGCTTGTGTCATCTGGCGTGGGGGCAGGTGTTGGCGCGCAGCAGCGGAAACGAGCGGGTAGTGTTCGGAACAGTGCTGCTTGGGCGCATGCAGGCTGGTGAGGCTGCTGACGAGGCCGTCGGCATGTTCATTAATACCTTGCCCATGCGCCTGGATTTAGATGACATGGACACCGAGGCGGCCGTGCATCAGGTGCATATCCGGCTGGGTCAATTGCTCAGGCACGAACACGCTTCATTGGCGCTGGCACAGCGCTGTAGTGGAATCGTGGCGCCGAGTCTTTTGTTCAGCTCCATCTTTAATTATCGTTTGCTGATGCCGCACGTCCGGAAGACGTCTCTTGAAAATGGCACGGAAGAAGTTGATCCATTGGCTCGCACCATACTTTTGGAAAACCATGTGGGAAGTAATTACCCGCTGACCATGTCGGTCGAAGACTTTGGACAGTCCCTGGGACTGGCCGTTATGGTTGAACAACCGCTAGCGGAACGCATATGCGGGTATATGCAGCAGTCTCTGGAGAGCCTGGCACACGCGCTTGAAAGTGAGCCGCACATGCCGGTGTGGCAGCTTGAGATTCTGCCACCCGAAGAACGGCAGCAACTCCTGGAGTGGAATGCGACAGAGGCGCCATACCGGGAAAATGTGTGCTTGCATCAGTTATTTGAGGAGCAGGTGGAGAAGACGCCGCAAGCGACCGCAGTGGTCTATGAAGAGCAGTGGCTGAGCTACATTGAGCTAAATGAACAGGCCAATCGACTCGCGCACTATCTGATCAATTTGGGAGTGAAGCCGGATGAGCCAGTGGGAATCTGCGTGGAGCGTGGGGCACGGATGGTAATTGGGCTGCTGGGGATTTTGAAGGCAGGAGGAGCCTATGTGCCGCTGGATCCAGCGTATCCGTGCGAACGGCTGCGGAAGATTCTGGAGGATGCTGGGCCGAGGATGGTGCTCATCGATGCTGCCGGGCGAGAGGCCATAGGCGCAGATGCGCTGAAGGATGTAACGGTCATTGATGTGGGCGAGCTGGGGC
The DNA here is from genome assembly GCA_036522215.1 of Candidatus Angelobacter sp. GTDB lineage: Bacteria > Acidobacteriota > Terriglobia > Terriglobales > Acidobacteriaceae > Angelobacter. The sequence continues at coordinate 4,202 of DATDGH010000621.1, forward strand.
GGAGAGAGGCACAGCCGCCGGTATGGGCGGAGCAGCCGTGCAGTGATCCGGAAGCACAGACCCTGGGACTGACATCGCATCATCTGGCCTATGTGATCTACACCTCAGGTTCGACGGGTAAACCCAAAGGTGTAGCCATCGAACACCGCAATGCGGCTAATCTGCTGTGCTGGGCGCGGAAAAATTTTGCTGCGGAGGAGACGCAGCATACGCTGTTCTGCACTTCTTTGCAATTCGATCTGTCCATCTATGAGTGTTTCGTGCCGCTGGTTTGCGGCGGGACGGTGCATGTGGTGGCGGACGCACTTTCCTTGATCCATCAGCCCCAGGCTGTTTCCCTGGTGAACACGGTTCCCTCCGCGATTGCGTCAGTGCTGGAGCATGGGGGGGTGCCGTCTTCTACATGCACGGTGAATCTGGCAGGAGAACCGTTGAAAGCGGTGTTGATCCGGAGATTGCTGGAGCAAAGCCAGGTGCGGCGGGTCTGTAATCTTTATGGTCCAACAGAAACCACTACCTATTCGACGTGGATGAGTATGGAGCGAGGGGGAGAGGTTTTGGAAAGCATCGGGCGGCCGATAGCGAACACGAAGATTTATTTGCTGGATGGGAAGCAGAGACCGGTGCCGCTGGGAGCAGTGGGGGAGATCTATATCGGAGGAGCGGGAGTGGCGCGTGGATATCTGAATCGTCCGGAACTGACGGCGGAACGGTTTGTGCGAGATCCGTTCACCAGGGCTGGGGAAGGGCGGATGTACAGGACGGGGGATTTGGGCCGTTACCTGGCGGATGGAAATATTGAGTTTCTGGGACGGAATGAC
>DATDGH010000622.1:0-1877 GCA_036522215.1 Candidatus Angelobacter sp.
GAGTCCATCAGAGAAGAAGGCAAGAATGAAGAGCGCCAGATACAGTACGGCAACTAAATAAAGCATCCTCTTGGCAAAGTGTCTCAATCAGTTTCCCACAGAAGAACGCTGAAACAGATGGTACTTGCGGATCGTAGAGCCAAATAAGTTTTCTTGTGGAACAAGCTATTTTCGTTGCCGATCACGAATTGGTCGGGAAATCCAGGAACGGTGCGAACTAAGAGCTTCAAGTCATGTGTTCCGGCAGGAATCGTGAACGTAAGCTGGGTGATGTAGGACTCGCCCGGAACCAGAGGTTGCATCAGAGAGACTCCGGAGGAGGAATCTGGAAAGAATGTCCGGCCTGAGGAATCAATCAGCTTTATCTCCCGCGGCGAGGGCATTAAGGGGACATCCTTGGGACGACGGCTGGAAATCGTAGTCTCGTCGAAGCGGGTCTTGAGCGCCACCACATATCGTTTGGCCGCGCTGCCGGATGGTTCCTCTTTCACTGTCACAATGGAATAAGCAAGATGGCAGTCCATCTCACAGAAATACTTTTCCTGGCCGCGCGACAGCACCTTCTGCTTGCTGACCAATGAGCAACCGAACAGCAAAACGATGTACACAACAGCGCCAGCTCCGGTGAGCATGGCAATGATCCTGGCCGCCTTGCGCTGGCGAGCGAAGAACAGAACGGCAATGATCGCCACGGCCAGCAAGCCTCCAATCAGGGCGCCAGCCAGGCCGGGAAAGGCGAGGATGGAGGGGAAATTCATGTTGGTGTTCATGGGAAAGCTCCTCGCTGCCAGCTAAGAAGCAAAATCAGTTCTCGCTGTGCCTCGGATCTGCTCGTCCTTATTCCTCAAAATCGCAAATCATAAATCGCAATTCAAAAACTAAAGCCCTAGTCTTCGCGGGTACGTCGGATCAGTTCTTCCATTTGCTCCAGATACCTATCCAGCGCACGGCGGCCACGGGCGGTAATGCGGTAATCGCTGCGCGGAATCCGCCCTTCGAAGCCTTTATTGCACAGCACATAACCAGCCTCCTCGAGTTTGCGCGCATGGACACTCAAGTTGCCGTCTGTGGTCTTGAGCAGGCGCTTCAAATCGTTGAAACTCAGGGATACATTGGTGGCCAGGGCGCTGATGATGCCCAGCCGCATGCGCTCGTGCACGAGGGGATCGAACTCGGGAATCTCCGGCGCGGGGCGCTCGACCCGAGGCCTGGTGCGCTCGTTGGTCCTCTCTTCTGCTCGATGATGAAATGATTGCCTAGCCACAATGTCTCCTTGCGATCCAAAATCCAAAACCTATATGAAGGCCGCCGAATGCCACCGCCAGCAATGGCGTCTGCCACGCGGGAGGTGAAAACAGGGCAGCGATGCCGGTGAGCATGAATCCCCCGCCCATCAGCGGAAGCACGCTCACGGAAAACGCGCCGGCGCTGGTGACCGCTGCGCCGTAGAGCAACAGCCACATTCCGGGCAGCAGATGCGTCAGTCCCAGATGAAACAAGACGACGGTGAGAATGCCACCGGCCACGGCGGGCGGCAGAAAGCTGAACATAAATTTCCGGGCCGGGCCGCTGGTCAGGGGAACGCCCGCGCGCTGGGCTTTTTTCCAGGTGGCGGTCAAACCGATGCAGATAGCGAAGGCAGCTTCCGCCAGCCAGAGCGCCAGCCATGCGCGCGCAGACAATTGCCGCAAAACCCAGGTCAGTGTTGCAGCTCCTAGGGCGGTGAAGCCCATGGCGACAATCCCCCAACCCGGCACAGCGGTAAAAGAGGAGGAGCGCTCCATGGTTTCGCGAATAAAGCGAAGATCGTCGAGGGCCCCGGTGGGCAACGGCCGTGGGTTGCGGGGGCGCATGCGATGCAGGCGGCGCGGGCGATG
>DATDGH010000623.1:0-2309 GCA_036522215.1 Candidatus Angelobacter sp.
CTGGCGTTCCAGATCTTGATAGCTTGCCGGTTGTAGTAGGGACCCTTATAGAAGGTGAAGGCGGCGCCTCAAAAAGTTCATAGTCATTGTAAAGCAGGAGAGTGGCCTTGAACCGCGGAGGAGATTCAGAATGGATATTTCGGATTTGCTCCGCAAGGCGAACTCGGGTAGTGTTGTGGCTCAGTCAATACTGGGGATCTGCTATCTCGAAGGTGACGGGGTTGATGTCAACTACTCGGAGGCTTTTCGGCTCTTGTCAAACGCTGCAGAGAGGGGTGCTCCGCGTGCTCTTGCAAATTTAGCACGCATGCATGCCGATGGTCTGGGAATACCCAAAAACCTGCCCGAAGCAGTTCGTCTATTCGACAGAGCAGCGAACGCCGGAGAATTCCTCGCTCAAATTGAACTCGCGCGAATCTACTCACAGGGAAGAGGTGTTCCAGCTAATCCTAACTCTGCTCTTCGTTGGTACTCAGCTGCGAGCGCTCAAGCGGAAATGGTCGGCGATTGCGAAGAGCTGCGGGAGGCCATTGCTTATATTGGCCGTGCGACTTGACTTGTCCAGGAAGATCTATTTGGCTAAGTTGCGAGATTGACGATGTTTTTGGCTGGGACTAAGGGGTTCAATGACAGATTGGCGCAAAAGATTCTTGATCGGCATAACCATATGGTTTGTGATCTGTGCCCTCGTGCCCATGTTTGACCCAACTCCTTTGTTCATTCATCGCCAAGATTTCGATAGGGCCGCAGCCGCTTTTCAGCGAAATCCAACCCCTGAAAACGAAGCGGCCCTTCGTAAGGAGCAGCAAAAGAATCAGTCGATTAGTCATGAATTGAGATTTTTCGAAGCAGGCTCTTTATTCATCGGAGGGATTCTCTGCTATGGTGTCTACACCGCTGTCCGCTTCCTTCTCAGATCTCATAGTAGAGTTGCTCCTACCCAAACAAACTGACCAACGGAAATGGCGTCACGCTCTCCTATGATGCTAGGCCGCTATAGGATATAGAATGCATACTTTTCCTGGGATATATGACTTCCACTTGAACCCTGAATTGCCAGGGGAACGCCAGGCGGCCGAGATATACTTTCCGAACGATCTTCGTCTCCGCGGAAAGGTGGGACTCAAAGTCGAGTTCACTCTTGCAAAGGGAGCCACTTGGGTTGGAGTTTTTGCAGAAGGATACGAATCAACGGACGTCATTACCGGCGTATTTCCAACGCCAAATGATCACTTCGCCTGTGTAATTGCCCAAGGACGCGGGTATCTGATTGACGTAATGCGTCCAGAAGAATGGAAGAGCATCAGCGTCTTTCCGGTTACCTCAATTGCCGCTTCTGAATCCGAACATTGTTTGATTTTGACCAACCACACCAACCTCGCAGTTCTCTCGGAGGATGGTGCCTCTTGGACGACTGACCGACTAGCGTCTGACGAGCTGCACATTGTAGGTTTGGTTGGACACGTCGTGCAGCTCGAAGGTTGGATCGCTGAAGAAAATCGTCGCTGTCCTGTGGCATTTGATTTGCGATCACGAAGGGCCATGCAATAAGCCCTATTTCCGGCCGAGGCCAGCTACGATGCTGCCAACCAGATCGCCAACTGAAACGGGACTGCGTTCAACTACGATGCCGACGGAAATCTGCTCAGCGATGGAAGCAACGCCTACGCCTGGGATGCGCGCGGGCAGCTCACCGGCATCAGCGGAGGCGTCAGCGCCAGCTTTGCCTACGATGCCTTGGGGCGGAGAATCGCGAAGACTATTGGTGCCAATAACACCGGCTTCTTCTACAACGGCGGCGCCATGGTGCCGCTGCTGGAGGCGCTGGCTGATGCCAACGGCAACCTGACCACGCAAGTACACCTCACAGGAGGTGTTTCAGCGACTTGCGGCCAACAGGTCGCTCCACGATCTTGGATTGGGCGAATACAACGGTCGCGTAGACTTGCGAGGGATACTTGTGCCGGAGATGCGCAAGGAGGAGCTTCCTCCCTTTTATGCTGTCTCCTTCCCCCTTTCGCCGACTGGTTGCAAAAAAAAGTGCTTGCGATCAGAAGACAACTAAAAGCCCCAACCATCCCTGCTGGGATGGTTACGTCAATCTAGAGACTCTTTAAGCCGAAACGCGCGATCAATTGCCTCTGAAGTGCAGAACTGAGGGAACCACAAAGACCCAGCCCACCGTGGAGGGCGAAATTACTGAGCCGGACCGTAAGGGTCATCATCAGGGTTCTCAAAGCTAAATCCTCAATAAATACTTAAAGCAAATAAAATTAATGCTTGACAACATTATTCAAGATGTGTTCTAC
>DATDGH010000624.1:0-2570 GCA_036522215.1 Candidatus Angelobacter sp.
ACCTTCTTTGCTGTTGGCTCCTTCATCACTACACTTACGCTGGCAACGTGAAGAGCGGCATCCCCAGGACCTTGAGGCAATATGTACAATTCGATACATGGGGAAGTTGCGCGACCGAAAAGCCGGGTGCGCGGCGCAGCGCGAGCAATGTTGGGATCGTGGGACAGTCCGGCGTCCTCTGCAGGTGCTGGGCCGGTGCCCGTTGAACTGCGGCCTGATGTTCCCGCTGAAGCTTAAGAACTAGATTGGCCGTAGTTACAAGCCTTTTTACCTTTCTCCTTTTGGTGGACATACTGTCTAATACGCAGCGTTGAGGCGAAATCTTCACTATCCCCCGATAATCCTGCGTTGGCTTAAAACCATCATCTGCGGTCATGGGTTTCCCCCTTCCTTCTGTTCATCCTCGCGACACTTATTACGTCACTTTTCATCAAAACCTTCATTGCGAAATGACAAAATATGGCACTGACCGATCTTCGCACCCAGCTTCAGCTTAAAAACCAAGACTGTTTACAGTCACAAACTCCTTGCTCGGCCTGCGAGACTTACTGAATGAGGCCCCCCGATACGTTTCTCCGCGTCTCGCAAGAAAGCCATAAAAGGTAGTGTTTTCTAGGAAGTACAACCATCTCTTTTAGAGAGCTTGTCTGCGGGTCGAAATTTTGCCGGCTTTTCCCCAAGCCGCAACGAAGACCTCTTCCGTCAGATCATCGGCTTCCTCGCGATTGCCTACACGATGGTAGAGAAATGTAAAGATTTGTTTCCCGTGCCCAGGATAAGCATCTTAGAATGCTTCTCCATCGCGTTTCCGAAATGAATCTTCCAAGTTCATAGCTTCGCCCTGTTCGCTTTGATGCGCGAAGCAACCATTTCGTCACTTTTTTGGAACACTTCACTCCAAAATAAGCGATAACACGAGGCTCAGCGAACTCTAGCCCCGCTTTAGCTTGAAGCCCACAAGCTTCTGGCGCGTGTACTTCGACATCTCCACGACTTTACGTCGCATTCGGCTCCAACCTTCACTGAAGGCCCAAAAAAAAATTAGTGAAGATTTTCCGCCTCACGTGCGAATTCAGATGATGAAAAGCGAGGGCGAGTCAGATGCACAAAACCCAATTTGGTAAATACTTGAAAAAATCAGCAGAACCTGATGTCAGAAAATCGATGGATCGACGAGGCTTGCGATGGGCAGCCCGATCGCTCACACGGATGACAGGCAAGGCGCTTCCAGGACAGTTGCCCCTGTATGTCAGCTCTCCCCTAACGCAGCTTGCTTGGGCTCTCATGCTATTCATCGGCGGAATTCTGGTTTCGGCGACTCTTGTGACAGGACAGTTGCCCCTCGGGATTTATTGGCGCTTATCTCTGTTGATGATCAGTTGGTTGTTCACGGTCTCAGGTGCACGGTACCTTGTGATCGTAATCCACCACCAATGTCTGCATCATCAGTTTTCCGGATCGCGTTTTTGGGACCAAGTTGTCGGTGAGTTGGTTTCACTCTTAACGCTCACTCAAGATTTTAGTAGCTATCAAGCAGATCACATTGGAGACCATCACTCCAAGAAGCTCGCGACGCTCAGAGACCCCGATTTGAGATTGCTTTTTGAATTGGGCTTTCAACCGGGGACAAACGTGAGAACACTCTGGCATCATCTCTGTTTGACGCTCATCGCGTCGAGGTTCCATCTGAAGCTCATTCGATTTCGTTTACGCTCGAACTTCCTGACTGCCCGACCGCACCGCAGAATAATGGCTGTCGGTTCTTGGGCTGCTTTGCTCAGCTTCGCGTGGTTTCACCACCTCTTGCTTGCGATCATCCTTGCATACTTGTTTCCAACCATTTTTCTATACAACATAAGCGCACTGCTGCAATACCTTTCCGAACACCAGTGGGCGCGGATAAAGCTGCCAGGAGAGACTGACAAACTTCATTTGGCACGATTGACCAAGGGTCGCTTTGTCGGCGAGCCAGCACCACCAGCCGATCTGCCTATCCCCCAGGCTATCGTCGCCTGGATCCGGTGGATACTGCGAATGCTGCTGATTCATCTTCCTGCTCGAATATTTGTTCTTGTAGGTGATCTCCCAGCACATGATTGGCACCATCGCGCCCCACGGATCCAGAGTTGGCCAGACGCTCTCTACGGCAGGCAACATGATATCGACCGTGGCTGCCCCGGCTGGCCGGAACCACCAACAGAAATTTGGGGGCTTGGAAATGCAATTCATCAGCTTTTCACTTTCTGGGCATCGCTCCCGAAGATGCAGCAGGGGTCTGAGGATGGTAACGTAACGCCGCCTGATGTCTTCGTGCCCCTTCCACCAACTTTTGGCGTTCTCGACAGACTTGAGAAAAGGGATAACCGTCATGCGTAAAGAGAATGAACTAAATATTGAGAGTGCGTTGCCGATGTATCGTGCGGCCCTCCCATCAGTAAGCGTCGTTTCGTGGACACTCAGAGGAGCCGTTGCGACCACGATTGTAATCTGGGCTTCTGCTTTTGTAGCTATCCGGGCGGGACTAAAAGGGTACAGTCCGTTGGAATTAGCTGCTCTTCGTTATCTTATAG
>DATDGH010000625.1:0-2126 GCA_036522215.1 Candidatus Angelobacter sp.
CAGAGGTGGCGCGTTCGAACATCGCTCGAGCCGGTTTGACCGAGATAGTAGAGCTGCGCCTGGGTCCGGCGCTAGAAACGCTGCCGCGACTGGTGGCGGAAAAGCAAGGGACGTTTGATCTTGTGTTTATCGATGCTGACAAACCGGGCTATGCCGACTACTTTGCCTGGGTGCTGAAGCTCACTCGTAGCGGCAGCCTGATTATTGCGGATAATGTTGTGCGCAAGGGAGCTGTTGCTGATCCCGCCAGCGAGGATGCCAACGTCCAGGGAATTCGCAAGTTCAATGAAGCTGTGCGGCGGGAGCCGCGCGTCAATGCCACCGCAATTCAAACCGTCGGCAGCAAAGGATATGACGGCTTAGCGATCGCCGTGGTTTTGGCCGACTGACAACCGCTGATTTGCCTCCGACAATTTTGCGTCGGAAATAAATGAATTCGCTGGTTTAGTCATTCTTGGCCATGGGAATGAGCCTTTCGATCAGCCATTGGGCCACTACGGTCTTGAGTGCGAAATGGAATTGAATGTCGCTTACGTCCAGAGACGTCCACCCTTCCGACCGTTGAAACAAGGGCTTGTTCTGGGAATCAAGAGATCGAAATTCGATCTGGCCTTGATGAATGCGATATTCGTTGACGGGTGATCCGTTTTGAGAGGGAATCCTCAGCAGGTCACTTGGCGTTTGGTTTGACATCGCTTCGCTCCTTGGGCAGACAAGGCGCGGCCAGCTTGAAATCGCCTTCAGGTTGTGCTCACTCACAACCTTCGCGGATTAGATAGTTAGATTAGACCGTCAGGGAATCCGGGTTGTCCCCAGTTGGCATCAAATCGAGCAGCTCACGAACCCTGGGGAACAAGGTCACCGGGCAGGGAACAGGGAAAGTCAAAATCAACAGCAACTTAGTGCGCAAGAATGGCTGATTGGACCGTTCCAGGAACATACCCGGAAGGAGCGGACGGCATATGAGCCTGACGTGGTTATTTGCAGATCGTTCCAAGAGTTCAACGCCAATTGCCTTAAAGAATCTTCGTGTAGCCTCTCCCTGTCGAATGGATTGGGCGCAAATGAGTGGCGACGATCGTGTGCGCCATTGCCAGGAATGCAAGCTGAATGTCTATAACCTGTCAGCGATGTCGAGGCGTGAGGCGGAAGAGTTGATTGCCCGCCGTGAAGGGCGCTTGTGCGTCCGCTTTTACCAGCGGGCAGATGGAACGGTGCTCACCCGCGATTGTCCCGTGGGATTCCGTCGACTGGTTCGGAAAGTCTCCCGCTTTGCCGGGACGGCGCTCTCAGCGCTGATGAGCGTGAGTTTCTGTGCTGCCCAGACCAGCCCGAACAGCGGAGCCCAGGCGACCATCGAGAATGATCAAAACAAAACAGGAATCCTGATTACTGTGACCGATCCGCAGGGTGCGGTAGTATCGGGTGCGCAGGTCACTATAACTAAGGAAGGAACAAAAAAACGATTTGTCGCCTCCACGAATGCCGATGGAAACTCTCAGCTTTCGCTGGCCAGTGAGGGGTCTTACGAAATACAAATAGAATCCCCAGGTTTCAAACCGCACAGACAAAAGCTAAGCATTGCGAAAGACAAGGTTCAACAGATCAGCGTTAAATTAACAGTGGATCCTAAGGGTGCAGTAACCGTTTTTATCGGGGAGGTGGTCTCGCCAGTGGTCAGACCCACAGATAGCAACGTGGCTCACACCTTCGAAGGGGACCTGCTGAAGGCTGGATCGCAGCATTAAAAGCTGTAACCATTCGGTGAGAGCACAAGGCCCGGAACACTCGCGGCGCTCGCGCAGCGATCTTCTGCGGCGTCAGATCGCGACCCAACATCTTCCGAACTTTCTGGAACACCTGCGCATCAGGAACGAGGTCTGCTTTGGATCCGCTATTTTAATTCTTGTCCTGGTGCATCCTTTTTTTGGGGTTTGATGCATGAATCGGCATGCCGAAAGTCGCGGCAACTTCCAGTGAAGCCCATAAGAAAATTTTGTTTATAGCATCGGGTTCTCTTGCGACGACCTTTCCCCGAAGGGAGAAGTATCGGTTTACCCTGTTCCATTGGAAAGACGCGGTAGTTTACGCTCTCTCTATACGCCGACAGTGTTGGATTGCCCATG
>DATDGH010000626.1:0-8916 GCA_036522215.1 Candidatus Angelobacter sp.
CAGCGCGGTATCTTCGCGTTGGCAGAAATACTGGGTTCGAACCAGCTCCGGAAGACAGACGACCTGAGCGCCCATCCTTGCCGCCTCGCGCACCTGTTCCGCAGCCCGCTCCTGGTTTTTGTCCGGATCGGGCGAGCAGGACATCTGAACCAGGCCAATTGTGAAGATCTCAGATCCCAACACTGCTCCTCAGTTACTGGACGAATGCTTCATAAGAATAACAGAGCGTCCGGGGTCATCGGGACATCGAAAGAAGCAGCCAATACTGGGTACTGGAGGGACCTGACAGGGAACTCTTTCTAGTTAGAGGCCTCCGCTCTCTGAGTGAGTCGAAGGAGTGGTGTTCCCTCCTTCGGGTCGGGACCAATTCACAGTCGGTCGAGATAAATTCAGAGCGAGAAAGCGCTTCAACTCCAATAATCCCCAGGTTAGAAGAACAAAGACAAGCAGATCGGTATAGCCTTCATGAATCAGTTGTAGTGAGTCCTGGCAAGTCCAGGGCAGGTCGAACTTTCCCAGGCTCCAGATGTACATCAACTTGCTGCGCACTCCGCCCATGCCGGTGGTGAAGAGTACCGGCAGAAGTTCCACCAATATCAGCACCCAAAGCGCGAAAGCCAACGCCAGAACCACCCGAATGGCGAGATATAAGGCCCTGAGGACAATCACACCTTTCTCTGACACCGCACTAGAGGCGCAAGTTCCATACCGCCATTGTTTTGATTGACTAGGAACACACGAAGCCTGTAATTTGCAGAGTCCGATTACAGTTACTTTCTGGGGTGAGCTTTGAAAAAAAAGCACGAAGGCACGGGGATTGATCGTAAATTGCATGATCCTGTGAAAGACAAACTTTCTCCGGTATTTCCGCTTGATCTTTCCCAGGCAGGCAGCATCAGCGAGCTAGTTCATGGGATGGCGAACACTGCATTTACTGGCCGCCAGTTGGGCGAAGCCACCCAGGTTCTGGAAGCCATGGCCCGGGACAAAGAGTGTTTCGTCGTCATGACATTGGCGGGGGCCATGACGGTGGCCAAGCAGGGGTTGATTATCTGTGACCTCATTGACCGAGGGCTGGTGAACGCTATTGTTTCTACCGGCGCTTTAATGGCCCACGGTCTGGTTGAGGCGACCGGATGCAGTCATTACCGCTACGATCCCAAGATGGACGATGTCCAACTCTACGAGGCCGGATACAACCGGGTTTATGACACGTTGGAGCCCGAGCAAAACCTCGACCACGTAGAACTGGTAATGGAATCGGTCTTGCACAAGTGGAATGTGGACGAAACCATGTGTTCATGGCGGCTGAATCAGGAGATTGGACGATATCTGACCAGGAATTCCAAAGGCCGGGGAATTCTCAAGTCTGCTTATCAGAAGGGCGTTCCAGTATTTGTACCGGCATTTACTGATTCCGAGCTGGGGCTCGATGTGGCTCTCAACAATCGCATTCGCGCGCGGGAGGGCATGCCAGAATTTCGCTATGACCCTTTCCTTGACCTGAACCGTTTTGCCGCTACACTGCTCGAACAAAAACGCTTAGGCATCTTCACGATTGGTGGTGGGGTGCCGCGGAACTGGGCCCAGCAATTTGGACCCTATTGTGAGCTGCGAGTGCGCCGGGCTGGAGAGAAGGTGCCCCTCAAACGCTATCACTATGGGGTACGCGTCTGTCCCGAGCCAGTTTACTGGGGAGGCCTCTCTGGCTCGCCTTACAGTGAGGCCATTTCCTGGGGAAAATTTGTGCCGCCGGACGAGGGTGGCCGCTTTGGCGAGGTCTTTGTAGACGCAACTGTAGGCCTCCCGATTATGGTGGCAGCCCTGCTGGAACGGCTGGGGCCGAAATACAGAAAGGCAGTAGTTAGTTCGTAGTTAGCAGATCAACTGCTTTGTTCCTCTCCTGCTCAGTCGTTCATTCGAAAATGAGGAGGGCGCAGGCAATCACTGTGGTCCAAAGGGCTCGCTTGTCGCCTACGGCAGTCTGTGTGATGTTGGTGGTACGGACTATCTTGTTGGAGATGCGGTAAATTTCCTTTTTTTCGTCCCAGGACTTGTCGGGATCAAATTCCACGTTCAAGGTAGTAGCCAGCATCTCTGCCGCGAGCTCCTCTGCATACTCTCCGGCCACGTTATCCGGCTCCCCGAAGGAGTGGTGTTCGCTGAGATATCCGTAGGTGCTTCTATCGCCGGGGATGGCCAAGCCAATGCTGGACGCAATCAGGCGGTGGGGCTCACGTGTGGAGTTCTCCGCCACCACGGCAAAGACTACTTCGCCGGGATTCAAGTACTTCAGTCCCTCATTGCGCGAAATCAGCTTGCAATGAGGAGGAAAAATGGAAGATACACGCACCAGATTCTGGGCCGCGATTCCAGCGTCGCGCAGCGCCAGCTCAAATGAGGTCAAGCGTTCCTTGTGTTTGCCGTTTCCCTTGGTTAAGAAGATGCGTTTGGGAACCATATCTCGTCCCACCGATTTGTTGTCCTCCAGGCAGAAGTTGTAATAGGTGAATCAGAAAATAACACACACAGCGGGACGCGCAAGCAAAATTTCAGTTATTTTTTCGGGTAATCAACAGATGCAGGAGATTTCCGGCCTAAGAAGGCAAAAATTGTCAAAAATTGGTTGAAACCCTTGCATCTGGAGTTAGCCCGGACTCTTTTGCGGTGTAGAGCGCTACAGGACCTGGGCCGGTTTGAGTTTCACGGCAATCTCAATGAACGCCAATGCGGCCCGGGATAGCGCCTTGTCTTTGCGGAAGACGAGGGCCAGTTCGCGGCGGATGGAAGCATCGGCCATGGCGACGGCAGACAGTACCCCGGCTTTCACATCCTCCATGACGTTGGACTTAGCAATAAATCCCACGCCTACATCGGCTGCCACAAACCTTTTGAGCAACTCGCTGGAGTCTAATTCCATGGAGATTCGCGGTTTAAGGTGGCGCTCATGGAAGAGGTTTTCAATAGCATCGCGGGTGCGCCCGATTTTCGGCAGCAGCAGGGGAAAGCGCACTACATCGCTGATACTGGCTTCCTTCATGCGACTCAAAGGGTGGCCGGGCGGGGCAATAATCACCAGTTCAACCCGATGGATGGTAACAACGGTGAGGCGCTTATCATCCACGGGGGTAGACACCACGCCAAAGTCCACACTGTTGTCGATCACCGATTCCAGGATCTTGGCACGTTCCAGCCGGCTGATATGGACGCCCACGTTGGGATAGAGCTTTTTGAACTCGGCAAAAACCTCGGGCAGGATGTGAAGGCAGGTCGCTTCGTTGGCGCCCACTACGATCTCGCCCCGGGGAACCCGCTCCATCTCCGCCAGCGTGCTTACAATGGTCTTGCGGGCGGAGAGCGCCTCCTCAGCATATTTCTGGAACACCTTGCCCGCAGCCGTGAGCGCCACTTTGCCGCCACTACGGTCAAACAATCTTGCTCCGACTTCTTCTTCCAATGCCCGAATCTGCGAAGATATGGCTGGCTGCGTGCGGAACCGCTTTTCCGCTGCCCGGGAAAAGCTGGTGTGCCGGGCCACCTCCAGAAAGGTCTCCAGTTGATCAAAATCCATGTGAGAAGCTTCTGCTCTAGTATGGTGGAGCAGTTGGCAAATGGCAATAAAGCTTTGGTTCCTGATTCTGAGGAGTTTTTCGCATGAAAGCTGTTCTAGCCGACACCTATGGTGGCCCTGAGGTCCTGCAAATCGAGGACGTCCCTGTACCCAGGGTAGGACCCAATGGCGTCCTGGTGCAGGTCCACGCGAGCAGCGTCAATCCTGTTGACTGGAAGCTGCGTAAAGGGTTGCTGGCTCCAGTTTATAAGCTGCGCTTTCCTGTGATCTGGGGATGTGACTGCTCGGGTGTTGTCACAGAAGTTGGAAGCGCGGTGACACTGTTCAAGCCTGGCGATGAGGTTTATGGCTTTAAGCACGGAAAGGTAGGGCAGACTTATCGTGGCACCTATTGTGAATATGCAGTCTTGCCGGAGAATATTCTGGCGAGGAAGCCGCGAGACCTGACTCACGAACAGGCGTCGGCAGTTCCGCTGGCGGCAGTGACTGCATGGCAGGCGCTCTCGAATCGGGGCAAGCTAAAACCCACGAGTCGCGTGCTGATCCATGCGGGCGCCGGAGGCGTGGGCACGTTTGCGATCCAGATCGCGAAGGCTTTTGGCGCTACGGTTGCAGCTACGGCGAGCACCCGCAACCAGAGCCTGTTGCGGGAACTGGGTGCAGATGTGTCCATCGACTACACACGGGAGCGCATTGAGGACAAACTATCCGGCTATGACATCGTGCTGGATGGAGTTGGCAAGAGTGTCTGGAGGAGTTCTCTTAAGGTACTGCGATTCGGGGGACGCGTGGTGACATTGACTGTGCCCATCCCTTCCGAGCCAACTGGCCGGTTGCGGTTCTTGGGCACGGCCCTGTTCGGAATCGCCGCGGGCACACTGCGCGGCTTGGTGACCGGGAAGCGCCTCCTGATTACCTCAGTTAAACCTCGGGGTGGCGACCTGGAGAAAATCACGGGACTGATCGAAGCCGGCAAAATTCGACCAATCGTCGAAAATGTCTTTCCGCTCGAACAAATCGCCGAGGCCCATCGCCTGAGCGAAGGCGGACATGTGAGAGGGAAGATCGTTGTCAGCGTGGCTGATGAGGACCGTTAACTGGGCTATCCCCGCATTTTCGCAGGTGTTGAATTTGTGGAGATCGGGTCACCACCACCCCGCCACGCGAAGCTCACGTCGGGGACCCCAAGGAGACCCCGGTCACCCGGTCATCGGGAGACAACCAAGTATCATCTGAATGCGAGCTGTTTGTTTTTGCACAACCTAACCTCCTGAGACTAAGCAATTTCCGTTCGCATAAGCCCCTGGTTATCCTGCCTATAAAAACAATCAATGCCTTGTTCCGCAGCACCGAGATTATGATGAAAAACAGGTCGGGCAGATAGGGTCCCGACTCCCAGCCGACATTTTCTAGAACAGGTTTTCGAAAGCGAGCTTCTCCCGGACGGGGGGAACGCGATCTTTATTTTCTGGCAAGTAATTAAGGAGGCAATCTGAATGGCAGATACCAAGACTGATCCGAAGGCGGTCCTGGAGTTCGCCAAGAAGAACGGCGCCAAGCTGCTAGACCTGCGCTTCACCGATCTTCCCGGACTTTGGCACCATGTTTCATTTCCCATTGAACAGTTCTCAGAGTCTTCGTTTGAAGATGGCTTCGGCATGGACGGCTCGTCCATCCGCGGCTGGGCGGCGATTCATGAGAGCGACATGCTCCTGATACCAGATGCAAGCTGGTACATCATGGACCCATTTACTGAGGCGCCAACCCTGGTCATGGTTGCTGACGTGATCGATCCCGTAACCAAGCAGCGTTACGACCGCGATCCCCGCTACATTGCCAAGAAGGCGGAGATGTACCTGGTCTCAACCGGAATAGCAGATACCGGTTACTTCGGAGCTGAAGCTGAGTTCTTCATCTTTGATAACGTCCGCTTTGACCAGAAAGAAAATCAGGGTTTCTACTTCATCGACGCCGAAGAAGGCCGCTGGAATTCCGGGCGCGAAACCAACAACCTCGGCTATCGCCCTCGCTATAAAGAAGGATACTTCCCGGTGCCTCCAACCGACCACTATCAGGACCTGCGCACTGAGATGACCCTGACCATGCAGTCCTGCGGGCTGGAAGTTGAGTGCCATCACCATGAAGTCGCAACCGGCGGCCAGACTGAGATTGACTTGAAGTTCAACAAGCTGGTGCGCTCGGCGGACAACATGATGATTTACAAGTACGTGGTCAAGAATGTCGCCAACCAGTACGGCAAGACGGTGACCTTCATGCCAAAGCCGCTCTTCAACGACAACGGCAACGGGATGCACACGCACCAGTCGTTATGGAAGGATGGCAAGCCGCTTTTTGCCGGCGATGGCTATGCGGGTTTCTCGCAGATGGGGCTCTGGTACATCGGTGGACTGCTGAAGCATGGACGTGCGCTGTCTGCAATCATCGCGCCGACTACGAACTCCTACAAGCGCCTGGTTCCGGGCTTCGAAGCTCCGGTAAATCTGGCATACTCGCGCCGCAACCGCTCTGCAGCCTGCCGTATCCCGATGTACTCGGCCTCTCCCAAGGCAAAGCGAGTGGAGTTCCGTCCGCCTGACCCAAGCTGCAATCCGTACATCGCGTTTGCCGCAATGATGATGGCCGGATTGGATGGCGTTGAGAACAAAATTGATCCCGGCCAGCCGCTCGATAAAGACATCTACGATCTGGGTCCAGAGGAGCTGGCAAAGGTTCCTTCCATGCCCGGAGCGCTGGATGAGGCCTTGAACGAACTGGAGAAAGACCACGCCTTCCTGCTCAAGGGAGACGTCTTTACCGAGGAACTGCTCAACACCTACATCGAGTACAAGCGAGCCAAGGAAGTGGACGCCATGCGTCTGCGCCCACATCCGTATGAGTTTGCTCTCTACTACGATATTTAAGAAAGCTGTAGTTCAGCAAAGGGCCTGCCGCAAGGCAGGCCTTTTTGCGCTTGAGACAGTGTGCCCGCCCGATAGCCCTGAAGAACGAGTGCTTCCAGTGCTTCGCGTCCGGGATTAGGATGCTGGGCCAAATCGTCCGGCAATGGGACAATGATCTCCATGGCAAAAACTGTAACATGAAGAAGAGGCTGATTTCTTGGCAAGTTTTGCGCCCTCGGCAGGATGGCGGCTCGCCCGCTTTTTCAAATCAGCCAGGACCTTCGCCAAAAAGAAGAGCTACCGGGAAATCTTTCAAAACCACTGAGAGCTGTGGCTCCCGATTTTCAGCATAGACTAACTCCCCGGTGAACACATTGCGATAGCCGTCTCCAGCAGCCTCCGGCACCTGGACTCTCGTATCTTGCCAGATTTCTGTCTCCGGGCGATATTCAGCCTCGCCCAGCAATGTTCCCCAGAGTCGCGGCGCGATCACAACTGCGATTTGCTTTCCATTTATGCGGGCAAATGCGCATACTTTGTCTGCCTGTGCACCGCTGACCGCCAGAGGCACGTAGTCTCCTTCGCGAAACAGTTCGCGATACGACTTGCGGAAACAGAGGGTCTTCCATGTCAGAAAGAGCTTGATACGCCCGTCCGGCATGTGTTCAAGCAGCTCATGGCAGAGCTGTGGTCCATTCCCGGCCAATGCATCTGCTCTCTGGCGCAAATTCTTGAGCGTCTCCCGTCTGTGAGCATAGTCAACCGGGCGGCGATTATCCGGATCGACCAGGCTAAGATCCCACAGCTCATTGCCTTGATAGACGTCCGGTACTCCGGGCGAGGTAAGCTTTAACAAAGTTTGGGAAAGACTGTTGAGCATGCCAATGCGGCCAACCAGGGACTGAAATTCAACGAACTGACGAAGAAATTGGTTTTTTGGGCCACGCTGAAGAACAGCACGGACAAAGTTGGTCATAGCAGTTTCATAAGCCGCGTTTGGATTGGCCCAACTGGTGAACTCTTTCGCCTCCCGGATGGCCTTCAACATGTACTGCTCGATGCGTTGGGAAAAGTTTTCCCAGTCTTTGCCTTCCAGTGATTCGAACGGCCAGGCGCCCACCAGAGTCTGGTACAGAAGATATTCGTCGTTGCGCGAGGGGGCGAGCTGGCCGTCAATGGTCCGCTTCCTGCTGCGGTTCAGCTTTCTCCATTGACCGGCGTTAAGCCGGAAGAGCGCGGGAATTTCTGACAGTACGTTGATGCGGGCGCGGACATCTTCTGACCGCTTGGTATCGTGCGTAGAAGTGGACAGCAGGGAGTCTGGCCACTGCTGCCGCCTTTGCTGATTGGCCTGATGAAATTCGGCGACGCTGACGCCGAATCTTATCGGATTACCACCGACCTCGTTCAGCGAAGCCAGGCGGTGATACCGATAGAATGCAGTATCTTCCAGACCCTTGGCCATTATGGCGCTCGAGACCTGCTGAAATTTCATCGCAAAGCGAAGGATGGATTGTCGATACCATTTTGACTGATCGCCATTGGTTTCCAACAGCAACATGCGCCGGATGAAATCAAATGTGCTGAGGTCGCCGGCTTCGCTTCTCTTCTTACTCACTGCCACTGCCTGCTCAATGTAAAAACGATCTTCGGCGGAAACCTGCTCGTCGCTCACATAGGTGCGATATACAGGAAAGTTGGCAATGATCTCAGCCAAAGCGCGCCGCAGACTGTTCAAGGTGAAATCACAGGTGTTCCGCCGGGAGAGCGCGATTCGACTGAGAGCATTGGCCAATGTATTCAGTTCACTTGCCAACGACATCTCCAGCACTAGTTTCTTACTGCGATAAGCCAAATCGGAAAAATCCACAGCATGGCCAAGAAACGCGCGATAGTTGCGTCCCATTTTGGTCGCGGCTGATTGATCGACAAAGAGTCCATTTACAAGATTGGCGAAATCGTAACCGGTGGTTCCACTGACCGGCCATTCCTGCTTCAAGCGTTCCTTGTTGGTCAGAATTTTTTCAATGATCACATACGCCTGGGGCGGCTCAGAACCCAGGATGATTTCCGACTGCGGAACCCCTGCCTGAAGCTGGCGGAAATATTTGCCAGGGTCGTAGAGACCGTCCGGGTGATCAATGCGCAACCCGTTCACTTTATCTTGGGCAAGCAAGTTGAATACAAGGCCGTGGGTCGCCGCAAACACCGGTTCTTCTTCCATGCGGAGCGCGGCGAGATCGTTGATGTCGAAGAAGCGACGGTAGTTGATGTCATCGGCGGCAACGCGCCATTGGGCGAAGCGATACGGCTGCGCCTTGATGAGTTCATGCAAAGTGTCGAAACTGCGGGGATCGTCGGGCGTGCCATTGATTGCTGTCACGTTCTGGACGATGAGTTCCTCTATGTCGTGAGATCGCGCGCACAGAGCGGCCAGACGGCGCT
>DATDGH010000627.1:0-1990 GCA_036522215.1 Candidatus Angelobacter sp.
CCAGGGGGTTACAACTGCAGCAGGAGACGAACAACAGAATCCGTCTTCTAGTAACTTCACGAAGTCGCCGATGCAGCCTGTCGGTTATCCGTACTGTTTGCCGGCAAAGATTCGCCTAGGCAGAAGTAAAACGTTGCTCCCTTATTGGGCTCAGCCTCGGCCCAAATGCGCCCGCCGTGTTTTCGAATGATACGCCGTACGGTGGCAAGTCCAACGCCCGTACCTTCAAACTCTTGGTCGCTGTGTAGCCGCTGAAATGCTCTGAAAAGCTTATCCGCGTATTTCGGTTCGAATCCCGCGCCGTTGTCGCGAACAAAGAACACGGCCTGGCCATCGATTGTCGACTGGCCCACCTCAATGACCGCGCGTTGACGACCGCGAGTGTACTTGACGGCATTGGATAGGAGATTGGCAAACACCTGTTGTAATAATCCGGGGTCACATTTGACGAACGGCAGCGAACCGATGCGCCATTCGATTTTGCGTTCAGCGATTTCGGGTGTGAGGTCTTGGATTACGCTATGCACCAACGAATTCAATGATGTCATCTCCAGAACCTGGCTATGACGGTCCAGCCGGGCCAGATTGAGCAGATCGTCGATCATTCTGCTCATCTTCTGCGTGCCTTCCTGAATATGCTTCAGGTTGTGTTGCGCTTCGGGCGTCAATTGAAGGATATGATCCTCTATCAATGCCCGAGCAAAGCCGCTGCTGTGGCGCAACGGCGCTCGGAGATCATGAGAAACCGAGTAGGAGAAGGCGTCCAATTCCTCGTTCACTGCTGCGAGTTGCGCGGTGCGTTCAATCACGCGATGTTCCAGATCCTCGTTTAACTTTTTGACTTGATCTTCGGCTCGTTTCCGTTCGGCTAGCTCGATCTGTAGTTGTTGATTGGCACTGGCCAACTCCTCTGTGCGTTGGGTGACCCGCACTTCTAGATTCTCTTTCGCGTACTGGAGTTCCCGCTGCTTGATTTCGAGTTCCTCATTGATCTGGACAGCACCTTCATAGGTCGAGATCAGCAAGTCCAGAATCTGTTGTTTCTCTGCGGTGATGAAGTGAGATTGTCCGGCAAAATGGAGTTGTACGCCTATATGCAACCGCTTGGCCTTCCGTAGCTCCGCGTTCGTCAAAATATATTCGACCTGCGAAAGCAAATATTTCTCTTCGTATGGCTTGCGTATAAAACTATCCGCACCACACTCCAGACCCCTCACGATGTCCTGGGGTCTCGACAGCCACGTCAACAAGACAACGGGAACGTCCTTGAGGACCGGGAGAGACTTGATCTTCTTGCACAGCATGTATCCATCCATTTCCGGCATCACCACATCGGTGATGACCATGGCTGGGTTGCATTGAACTGCAGATGCAAGTGCCTGCTTACCGTTTCTGGTGGCGGTTACAACATAACCTCTGGCACTGAGGAAGTGACTCAACTGCTCAACCTGGGTTTGGCTGTCTTCCGCTATGAGTATCTGGGCTCCGCTGAAGGAATTTCCTTCGGTTCGATCCATGGGCGACTCCTTTGTTAGCTTCCAGAAGGACCCTGTCCTAGAATGGGGCAGTCGATCCCACAGGCGTTTTCCTGTTCGTCTCTCATTGCGCGCTGATGGTTACTTACGTAGTGGGTATCGAGACTCGCCAACGAAATGCGAATCTTTTCCGGCGAGAGGACATCGCTTGCTCCACCTAACCTTATTGCTTCGCCCGGCATACCGTGCACTACTGAAGTGTCCCGATCTTGTGCGATGGTCAGAGCACCTTGTTCCTTCATCAATCTCAACTCCCAAGCGCCGTCCTTTCCCATTCCCGTAAGCAACACGCCGACAGCACTCGGGCCGTAAGCCTTCGCGACAGAACGAAATAGATAGGAAACCGACGGCCGCAGACCATTCTCGGGTTCATCTGCTCTGAGTTGTATTCGAGCGTCGGCGCTCATTGCCATATGCAATCCTTCCGGAGCCACGTAGGCGCATCCCGGAAGAGC
>DATDGH010000628.1:0-2473 GCA_036522215.1 Candidatus Angelobacter sp.
GTTTAAATTGTTGGAAGCATCTGAAAAAAAGGACTGCTCTTTTGTGCTGACTGTCAGAAACTCTGCGCCACTGTTTGGTTGAATCAGTTTTTCACACGGACTCCACAAGCCATAAAGTGAGGCAGTTGTGAAGGTGGTGGAAAATATGTTTGGAATCGGCGCATCCGCGCATGTGCAGCCCTTAAGAACGCCGTCTGGATTTCCACGATTGATCAAAAGTGTTTCTTGAAATTGCGACTTGTGCGCAGCTAAAGAGATAATCAGTTCAATGCAGAGGGCGGCAGTGCACCATTGCTGATTTATTCCATTCCGTTTTCTCCTGGCCATGCGCCGGACTTCTTTACCCAATTTCCCTCTTCGCCGGCTGTCTTTGTCCTACGCGGGGCTGAGGCGGCTGCCGAACCCTACGTCAGCAAGAGCGCCAACCTGAAAAAGCGCTTGCAGCGTCTGCTGGCTCCGCCGGAGTCGCAATCCAAGCGGCTCAATCTGCGCGAGCGCGTGGCACGGATTGAGTACACGCTGACCGGCTCCGACTTCGAATCTGTGTTGCTGCTGTATAAGACGCTACGCAAGGAGTTTCCCAGGAGTTATCAGAAGCGACTGCGGCTGCACCCGGCGCCAGTGATCAGGTTCAATCTGGATAACGAATACCCCCGCGCCTACGTCACCACTAGAATTGGACGCCTGAGCGGGCGCTCCACCTACTACGGGCCATTTCGTTCCAAAGCAATTGCGGAAAAGTTCCTGAGTGATTCACTCGATTTGTTTAAGATGCGTCGCTGCACTTTCGAGCTGAATCCCGATCCGAAGTTTCCCGGATGCGTCTATTCGGAAATGAAGATGTGCCTGGCGCCCTGCTTCAAAGGCTGCACAGATGAGGAATACGCGGTTGAGGTCGGTCGCGTGCAGGCATTCCTTGATTCTTGCGGGGAGTCGCTGCTTCAGGAACTGGCAGCAGAGCGGGAGCGGCTTTCCGCCGTGCTGGATTTTGAGGCGGCGGCCAAACAGCACGCCAAGGTGGAGAAGATTAAAGGTATTCTTTCCGGAGCTGATGAGATCTATCAACGTATCGACCGACTGGATGCGATTGTCATTCAACCTTCCCAGCAGCCCCAATCCGCTGCTCTATTCCGCTTTGCCAAAGGCGAGCTGGCTGGACCGAAGCATTTTGCAGCCGAGTCGGAAGATGCTTCACAGTCGATGGAATCGCGACTGCGCACGGTACTGGAGAACCTGGAGTCCTCAGGAGCGCGTTCCGCCCAGCAATTTATGGAAGAACTGGCAATCCTGAAACGCTGGTACTACCGCTGCCACAAGGTGGGAGAGATCATTTTTGCCAAAGATGATGGCCAGATGCCGATGAGAAAGCTGGGCAGCGCGGTGGGACGGGTTTATCGGGGGGAAAAGGAAACATTCATGCCGAAGCCGCCTTCGCTGCTGTCTTCCTGAATATCACCTTGATTCCTTCGCGCCAGCGTTCATCCACTCCCACCAGCGTCCAGTCAATCTCTTGTGAAAAATAGCGCAAGATCGTTTCAACCGCAGGATGGATCCGCAGAGCCGGCGCCACAAGAAAAAGTTTGGGAGGCTCGGGTGAGAGCTGAACACTGCTGAAGTAGCCGTATTTCTGGAACTCTCCGCGTGAGTGGTGCCATCGCACGCGCGCCCAGTAGTCGAGGCCTTGAACCGGCAGGTGGATATCTTCATCGGCTTTTAGCTCCAGAACGGCCAGCCGGCTGGCGCGCGTGCAGGTGAGCACGTCGATGAGTGAGCGATCCGAAGCCGAGAAGGCCGGCACCTGCGAGTAGACATGAGATGCATCGAGATGCGAGTCCAGCGCGGTGACATTTTTCACAATCAATGATTCGAGCCAACGCTCCGGATACATTCGCCAGAGCGCGTTGCGCTTGTCGCCGTCCGGCAGCCGGGACTCTGCGATACGTCGCGCAAAGCCCAGGAATGCAGCTTCATTCTCCGCGGTGAGCACTTCCTCCAGCCCAGCGGCGCCAAAGACAATCTCCTGCCCGGCGCGGAACGAGCCGGGTTGAGCGCTCAGTCGCGCGCGGGCAAATTCCAGGCCCTTCAGACGAAACGAGATTTCGCCGGGCGAAGTCGACGCGATCTCAGCCACCGGGGCCGCGGCTTTGATTCTGCCGATAGCATCGGCAAATTGCGTCTGCAGTTGGGCCGAGTCGGGGCAGCGCTGAAGATGACTCTCAAGATCGGCCAGAACGATCAATTCTTTTTCCTCGATTGTGCCGTTCGCTTCCTCCAACTCGCAGAGCTGAAACCGGCCAATATGCGGATTGAGGTGCGCCATTCGCAGACGCAGCGTGGCGGACTTCTTCGGAGGCACATAAATCCGTAGACCTTCTATGGTCGTGCGTCCCGCTTCACGCTGGCGGCAGTCATCCAGCCAGAGCAGGCCGAAAGTAAGGGCGGCGTCTACGGAGGCTTGCGTTTCCTGCTGGTT
>DATDGH010000629.1:0-8637 GCA_036522215.1 Candidatus Angelobacter sp.
GCTCTTCCGGAACCGATCTGATCTTCAAGAGCGAGGAGCTGGCCACCAATCACCTGATGAGTTGCTTCAGGTTTTCCTCTTATGATGGCCAGCACCCAGCCAGCAGCCAGAGAAAACAAAATGCCACCGACAAAGAAGACAATCATCAGTCCTCTAATGACATTGTCAAGGCCACCTGCCCCTTCAGTATGTCCACCTGCAAGGATTTGCGGCACGGTAAGGAAAAGTACCGCTGCTAGCAGAAAGCTGGCTGCAAATCCATAGCCGACGCAGCACAGCAAATCAGTGATTCCGAATTTCGCCGAGGCGTTCATCGATTCAAGTTTTCCACGATCATCGCTATCCCCTGACCACCGCCGATGCAGGCCGTCGCCAGTCCGTATTTTCCTTTGCGGCGACGCAGCTCATACAGCAACGTAATGACAAGCCGCGTTCCTGTAGCTCCCAGCGGATGTCCCAGGGCGATTGCACCACCATTCACGTTGACCTTGCTGCGGTCCAGTCCCAATTCCTTTTCCACCGCAAGATATTGACCGGCAAAAGCCTCATTCACCTCGATCAGGTCCATGTCTTCCAGCTTCAATCCGGCCTTTTTCAGCGCCAGACGCGAAGCCGGAACTGGCCCGCTGCCCATTATCTTCGGATCAACTCCGGCGATCCCCCAACTTACGATGGTTCCCATCGGCTTCACGCCACGACGTTCAGCCTCTGCCAGAGGCATGAGCACCACGGCCGCGCCACCATCCACAATGCCACTAGCATTGCCTGCAGTCACAGTTCCGTTCTTTCCGAATGCGGGCTTGAGCTTGGCCAGACCTTCCATGGTGGTTTCGGGACGCAGATGGTCATCTTTATCGAACATTTCGCCCGTTGGCTCGCCTTTTTTATTCTTGAGGGCGATAGGGGTGATTTCTTCCTGAAGGCGGCAAGCCTTTTGTGCTGCTCCCGCCTTCTGTTGCGAATGCAGCGCAAATTCATCCATATTTTCGCGAGTTATCCTCTGCTGCTCCGCATAAAGTTCAGCCGTGTTGGCCATATAGAGGCCGCAATAGGTATCCAGGAGCGCGACCATGAGCGAGTCTTCCAGCTTGCCTTCGCCCAAGCCAAAGCCGTTGCGAGCGCCACGAATCACATGTGGCGCCTGCGACATGGATTCCATTCCCCCGGCAAGCACCGTAGTGGCTTCCCCAAGCTGGATGATCTGCGCGGCACTGACGATGGATTGCATGCCGGAGCCGCACAGGCGGTTGACGGTGAGCGCAGGAACCTCAATGGGCAGGCCTGCTTTAAGAGCCACGTGGCGGGCTCCGTAGAGGGCGTCACCGGAGGTCTGCTGAGCGTTGCCGAATACGGCATGTTGAAATTCCCCCGGATCAACGCCGGACCGCCGGATGGCCTCCTGGCTGGCCACCGCGGCCAGTTCCATGGCGGTAAAGTCCTTCAGCTTGCCGCAATAACGGCCCATGGGCGTCCGGGCGCCGCTGACAATAGCGATTTCTCTAGCTTCTGTATTCATAGGAAACCTGTAAGAAGAGTTGGAACCAGCAGGGCAAACACTTCAGTTTATCAGTGTGGTGCAACGTGGGGCAACGCGAAGGCTGACAGGAGGGTGCTGCAATGAAGGAGTTTGCGCAACTACGACTGATGAATCAGTGAATTAGAGCGCTATTTCTTGACCCACAGCCAGTCGCCACTAATCTTTCGCCAGTATGTCTTCGCGATGCTGAAAGAATCCAGTTCCTTTGGTAACCACAACCAACAATGACACGTTTCAAATTTGGTGTCGGCGTTTTGCCGCCGGAGTGAGTATAGAGAAAGGAATTGAAGCTTCTAAAGACAAAAGCCGCCCTGGCGAGCGGCTTTAAAATCTTTGAAATGAGATTTACCTTATTTTGCCTGGGCGAGCCGTTTGTTGACTTCGTCCCAGTTAACAACGTTCCACCAAGCCTTCAGATAATCTGCACGGCGGTTCTGGTACTTCAGGTAGTACGCGTGCTCCCACACGTCGTTCCCCAGGATGGGGAAATCGCCATTGCTCATAGGATTGTCCTGGTTAGGAGTGGAGGTGATTTTGAACTCTCCGCCCTTGGTGCGGACCAGCCAGGCCCATCCGCTGCCAAACTGGCCCAGACCTGCTTTTTCAAAAGCCTCTTTGAATTTATCGAAGCCGCCCAGGGAATTCTTGATGACATCGGCAATGGCTCCGGTGGGATTTCCGCCCTTGTTCGGCCCCATGATCTGCCAGAACATGGAGTGGTTCACGTGGCCACCGCCATTGTTGCGGACTGCGGTGCGAATGTCTTCCGGCACCGCACTCAGGTTGCGGATCAGCTCTTCCGCACTTTTCTTCCCCAGGTCAGGATGTTTGTCCACGGCCGCATTCAGGTTGGTGACGTATGCGGCATGGTGCTTGTCATGATGCAGGTGCATGGTTTGGTCGTCGATATGAGGTTCAAGCGCGTTGTACGCGTAGGGCAAAGGAGGGACTTCGTAAGCCATTTCACTCACCTTTCTATGATTCGTGGAAATGTTTTACAGCAAAACCCTTAACAAGGAATGGATGCAACCATCGCTCAAAAAGAAGCAAAGGCCAGCTCCAGCAAAGTTTTCTGCTCCATCTCATGCGCGGTGTGCGAGCCGGTCGAAGGACTGGAAGAGGCCGAACGCTTCACCGAGCGCAGCGTGTTGCCCCGCGTCAGGCGCTCAATATTGGGCGTTAAAAAGCTGAGCGCCCCCTGGTTGGCAGGTTCTTCCTGCACCCAGAGAAACTCACGCGCATTGGTGTGCGTCGCGATGGCAGCTTCCAATTCCGACTCGGGAACCGGAAAGAGCTGCTCCACAAAGATGATGGCAGTGCGAGTATCACCTCGCCGCTTACGTTCCCGCCGCAGTTCGTGCCCGGTCTTGCCGGTGCAGAAGATAAGTCTCTCGCCATTACTGATTTCAGGATCCTGGATCACAGGTTGAAAGCTGCCGGTGCTCAAATAGCTCAAGGGACTGCCGGCATCCGGATGCCGCAGCATCCCCTTAGGTGTGAAAACAATCAACGGCTTGCGCCAGCGGCGCAACGCCTGACGGCGCAGCAGATGGAAGTATTGTCCGGCGGTAGATGGCTGGCAGACCTGAATGTTGTCCTTGGCAGCAAGCTGGAGATAGCGCTCGATCCGTGCGCTGGAGTGCTCCGGTCCCTGGCCCTCATAGCCGTGCGGCAACAGCATCACCAGGCCGGAAAGCAGTCCCCACTTGTCCTCGCCGGACACAATGAATTGATCGATGATGACCTGAGCCCCGTTAGCAAAGTCGCCGAATTGCGCCTCCCAAAGCACCAGGGCGTCGGGATAGTCGCGGCTAAAACCGTATTCAAATCCCAGCACCGCGGCTTCCGACAGGATGGAATTGTAGGCTTGAAACCACGCCTGGCCGGAAGAAAGATGGCAGAGCGGCACGTACTCCTGTTCATTCTCGACGTCGATTAACACGGAGTGACGATGATTAAAAGTACCGCGGCGGCTGTCCTGGCCGGAGAGGCGAACAGGAGTGTTTTCCACCAGAAGCGATCCGAACGCCAATGCTTCCGCCATGCCGTAATCCAGAGGCTGCTTGCCCGTCCCCATTTTTTGCCGTTGCTCCAGAAGTTTCTTGACTTTGGGATGAATGGCAAAGTCCTGCGGATAACTCGTGAGTCCCGCCGTGAGCTGGTGCAGCTTTTCTTCTGTAACTGCGGTGGGGACTTCATACTCCGCGCGGTAACGGCCACCCACATAGTTGTCCCAGTAGTAAGGCAGGCGCCGCAGAGGCGGCTTCTTTTGCATCTCCGCCGCTTTTTTGAAGGCCGGATCAACTTCCTGGCGAAACGTTGCTTCCATCTCCCGCGTATCAATGTTGTGTTTCTGAGCGTAGCTCTGGTAGAGCGGCGGGAGTGCGTTGATCTTGCGATACAAAAGCGGCTGGGTGATGGTGGGATCGTCTACTTCACTGTGACCATGGCGGCGGTATCCGATCAGATCGATTACTACGTCACTCCCAAAATGGTAACGATATTCAATTGCCAGCCGGGCTGTGCGCAGGACAGCTTCAGGGTCTTCTGAATTGACATGAAAGATCGGCACTGACTGGCGCTTGGCCAGATCGGAAGCGAAGCGTGAAGTGTGAAGCTCACTGGGGTTGGTAGTAAAGCCGATCAAGTTGTTAACAACCACGTGAATGCCACCGCCAACGCTGTAGCCCCTCAGCCCGGAATAATTCAGCGTCTCCGCCCAGATTCCCTGCCCGGCAAAAGCGGCATCGCCGTGCATGATGATGGGCAGCACCTCCGTGGTTCCGTTCTCGCCTACCCGCATCTGTTTGGCGCGGGAACGGCCCGCCGCCACTGGATCCACTGCTTCCAGGTGGCTGGGATTCGATACCAGGTGCATGCGCAACGTCTTTCCATTACGGGTGTGATATTCACCGGTGGCTCCCTGGTGATACTTGACGTCGCCGCCGCCCAGAATGCTGCGCGGATCCACGTCCTCAAAGCCCGCCAGAATATTCTCCGGAGGAATCCCCACGGTGAGGGTCATTACAGCCAGACGGCCACGATGGCTCATGGCCATCACGCAGGTATTGGCGCCAAGATCGGCGCCGGTTTCCAACAGCACATCCAGCAGAGGAATGAGTGAGGTGTTGCCTTCGCCCGAATAGCGTTTGGTCCCCAGATAGCGGGTCTGGAGGATCTGTTCGAAAACGTCGGCCTCCAGAAGACGCCGGGTGAGCCACTGACGGTCCACGGCAAGCGGCTCCGGGTTCTCCACGCGTTCCTGGATCCATTCCCGACGGTCCTGCTCAGGAATGTGCATAAAATCCGCGCCGATGCTGCCACAGTAAAGGCGGCGGGCTGCATCCGCAACCGGCCCTTTAACTCTGAGTTCGGCGGCTCCGGGACCTATGGCGCCGCCAAATGGGGTGAGGCTGGCTTCCAAATAGCCCCAACGCCGGAAGATATCGAAGACTCTTTCCCGCTCTATGGACTCAAGTTCGCTGGTTTGGAGCTCTGTGCTACTCATTGTGTGCCTGGTTCCGGAAGACAGGACTTGCTCTGACGGGTCCTGATGAAGATGCCCAACCTTTGAGCATACCACTGCCCGGGAGGTTTGAGCGGTAGGAGCGGTAGTGGGTCATTTCCAGCGAAATTGACCCAGTAGCGGTTATCAGCATCTCGATTCGTTCGCGAAAGCGGGCCCCAGCCCAGGACTTCAGCCGGGGCCCCCGGCGTGCCCGGTTTTGGCATGACGGGGTGGAGGCCTGGGTGAGGCCGTCTTGCGGCCGAATCAGCAGACGTCATCGCGCTAGCGATGAACCCGAGCATTTGGTATCGATCGGCTCAGGAGCAAACCCGACACTATCGAGCCGGTCCAACAGCCCTGTGGAGATGGCTTTATTTTGGCCAAAAAAAACGCCCTGCAAGAATCACTTCCTGCAGGACGCTTTCTGGCAGCCCTCCCCCAGAACTGCCTTACCACCGAGCTAAAGTGTACTCGGCCATTGTCCCTTAGTCCATAGTACTTTGGTAACCCGAAAAGGCAATTTCACCTATGGACTCCGGTTTGGCTCCGAGCCAAAGTGTTGATTCAAGGGCGCGATTGGCTGGAATCTTCTTCCTCCTGTTCTCATCTAATCTTCTGTTAGGATGTTGGTTCGTGAGCGGTTCGCGATTAAATTAGATTCTCACGGACTCGATAATTTCATAAAAACGGGAAGGGCTAATTTCATGGCGAGTGATACAAAAACTGTTGGGACTGCGGGCGTGACCGGCTTACTTCTTGAAGTGACCGATGGCAATTTTGATCAGGCGGTATTGAAGAGCGACCAGCCGGTAATGGTGGATTTCTGGGCTGCATGGTGCGGTCCCTGCAAGGCACTGGCCCCCATCGTCGATGAGGTAGCGGCGGCCTACAACGGCAAAGTTAAAGTCGGCAAAATGGATGTAGACAGCAACCCTGCTACTCCTCAGCGTTACGGGGTGCGTGGAATTCCCACGCTGCTTATCTTCAAAAATGGCAAAGTGCAGGAGCAGATTGTCGGCTACGTGCAGCGGGACACTATCGAGAAGGCCCTCAACAAGCAGCTAACCGCCTGAAAGCATTTCTGCAACAATAAAGCCCGGCTAATGCCGGGCTTTATTGTCTTAGACCTCTCCGGAAATCCTACTGCCTGCCGCTAAGACGCGTGGCGGTCATGGACCACGAAAAGGCCTCTTTGTCCTCGGCATGTTCAGTCACGAGTCTTTGCAGATCGGCTGTGGACGCCGTTACTACCAATCCGCTTCCGTCAGGCGAGGATGGCTCGTGAGCGAGATGCACGCCTGGATCGTCAATGTGATTCTTGACCCAGTCTTCATCCAGGCAATCCAGTCGCATGATCGATCCTTCTGTTGCCAGCTTGCACAACCAGTGCGCTGACCGCAGGCTCAGTTTGAAATGGACCTGGCTGGCATCGGAACCAGCGTTGGCAAATTCGAGATACGTGGCATCGCCAACCTTTACCATTGTGGGTTTGAACAGGGTAGCATTCGGCCCCTGTTGGGTAATGGTGAGGTCTGACTCCTCAAGAGCACTCCATTGCGCAGTCGCCGGATCGGGGACGACATCCAGAAATCGTTGACCGCGTAGGTACCCCAAATAGGCGGCGTATCCTTGTTTGGATCCTTTCTCATCCACCACGGTGATGCGGTATCCATTGTCGCCCGCTTTTTCGAACAGCAGATAGCCATCCTTGGGCGATGACTCTTTGTCTCCCCACATTCCCAGCAGCCCCTGATCAAAGTAGATGTCTTTGTCAGTGAGGAGCGGGTTGATGGAATCAGCAGGGGTACAACCGGTCAACGTAGATATCAGGAGCAGTAAGAAAAGTAATCTGGCAGACATAATCGATCTCCTTGCAGGCAAGGTTTACGGCTCATTCTTCCCTTCTTTACCTGCTGTCAGACATAGCGCCGTGGGCTGCTCAGAATTGCACCGCCGGGAAGAATTTAATATTGTCGGTCTATCAACGAGTTGCAGCAGATAGATGGATTGCCGGCGGTAAATAGTTACCTTCTGAAGCGGAATGGTCGTGTGGCGATGGATTTTACCAATGGATAATTGGCGGCTGCGGTCATCAGCAAGAGTCCTGCAAGCAACAAGCTGACCGGCCAGAGCGCACGGTCGCGCAACAGGTCTTGCTGCAAGCGCACAATCCCTATCGCGAGAAAGAGAAGTCCGGTGGCCAGAAAGTTCTTCATCTGTTTGGGAATGCTGC
This sequence comes from Candidatus Angelobacter sp., assembly GCA_036522215.1. Lineage (GTDB taxonomy): Bacteria > Acidobacteriota > Terriglobia > Terriglobales > Acidobacteriaceae > Angelobacter. The sequence continues at coordinate 7,279 of DATDGH010000629.1, forward strand.
CAAAAATGAAGGCGCATGCTACCAGAGGCAGCAGAACCTCAAAGAAGCGGGCCTCATGGCGCAGGGCGGTGCTCTCTGGCGTCTCGTGCCACAGATTAGAAGCGGAAACCCCCAGGATTAGAAGTGTAGTCAGGATGTGTCCCGGGACGACGAAGCGAAATGCTTTGCCTACCCAGTGCAATTGTGGCGACAGGAAACGATCGCAAATATGTTGAAGTGAAAGATAGATTCCAGCATTGATCATGAACAGGTATTCATGCTGTCCACGGGTCACCGGTGCCACTGACTTCAGCCAGTTCGCGTAGGGGTCATGGAACATGGCCACGCCACTCAAGCCCAGATAGGTAAAGGCCAGGGCGAAGAAATAGAAGTAGCGCGCGTCCGCGTCATAGCGTCGGTGCTCAATCCATCCGGCAATCAGGAACAAGGACAAAGCAAAAGGCAGAAAGTACAGATAAGTGCGGCCGGGATCGTTGTCAACCCAATCCAGCATCCCCATGCGCAGAAGCGTCACCAGGAAAAACAGGACCGTCATGACTGCGGTGACCAGGGAAAAGACAGAAGAACGAGTGAAGCGCCGCAGCCACACGTAGCTGGGGAGGGAAAGGGCAAGCGCCCACCACACCTGCGCATTGGTGGTCTTTCGAAAAGATTCAAAACGGGAAAGAAATTCCAGGTTCTCCTTGTTCTGGGCAACCGCAGCCAGAATGTGAAATTGCCCCATGCTGACCATAAGCAGGATGGGAAACAAGAGACAGGAAGTCAGCAGGTAAGCCACACCGATTCGGCGCTGTCCCTGTCGCCAGCAGCGGATGCCAATCCACGTAGTAGCTGCCTCGGCAGAGGCAATCACCAGAATTGCCGGAGGACCGGCCAGGGCACGGTAGTCAAACAAGACCACCAAGGCCGCGCCAAGTACCAGCATCCAGGCCCCAAAATACAGCGTGACCTGGGGAAAAGACAGGCGGCGCACTTGCATGATCCATGCGTCTTCACGCTCCGTCAGGCGGTCGTACTGCTTGCGAAAAGATTCCATCTCCTGCTCGGAGAGAAGATGGTCCTGGGCCCAGCCTGAAAGCTCACGCACATGCTGCTCGATCTTGCCGGCCATGATGCGCGAATAAGCGGCTGGCGTCGCCAGCACAGGTTCGCCGGCCAGGAACCTTTGCAGATCATCGGCCATCTCTCGGGCTGAACCGTAGCGGTCCGCCGGGTTTTTCTCCAGTGCTTTCAGGCAGATGCTCTGTAGGTCGCCAGGAATGGTTTTATCAATGCGGCGCAGCAGCACCGGGTCTTCAGCACACAGCGATTGGATTTGCTGCGCCAGAGTCTCACCCCGGAAGGGAACTCGCCCGGTCA
>DATDGH010000630.1:0-6118 GCA_036522215.1 Candidatus Angelobacter sp.
GATCGCCCGCAGCAGCTTCCACCTGTGCCCGTGCCACATCCAATTCCTCTAATAAATCCAAGCACTGCTGGCGGAGTTTCAAGTCCTCGATGCGTCGCAATGCCTCCTGCAGAATCTGTTCTGGAAAAGGGCCGAGGGGAATGTTGAATTTCCAGAACAGGAGCCCTTTGGTGGCGAGTTCTCGAAGACCTTCATACACTTCGCCAGGATAGCGGACTGACAAATTTGGCATGCACATAAGCCTTGCTGCGATTTGTTTTGCTGTGTCGCGGCCGTCGCACGCACGCAATATGGCCGCCTGCTTGGCTGTGAGTGGCAAAGCGCCGACTAGAGGATGAATGAGGGTCATGCCTTCAACCCGTATGAAAGGCATAAGAATGGGTGCAATCCATTGCTGAAGATTGTATTTACGGGTGAGCACCGCACCGAGTGCCTCAATGGCCCAGGATTCCCAATAGGTTTTGCGGGTGGCAAGAACCCTCGCTCCGTGCCTGGTCTCGATGTGGCTGGTTGCGGAGGTGATGCGGGCCCAGCCAACCGGTCCGAAAAACCCGATTGTGTCGTTTTTTACGCAGTAGCGCTGCCAGTAGCTGGCGACCAGTTCTTCATGCTGCTTGCGGGAAGAGTCGCGCTCCAATGCATCGGGTGAGCCACGCAGCAGGGGATCAAGTGCGGTTTCGACCGCCGTGCGATTCTGCCACGTGAGCGCCTCACGAAAATCGGCAGAGCCTGCGATTTCGCGGATTGCGTTGCTGGTATCCTGCAAGGACCGTGAGAATTTTTCCTGAAAGGCCGCGCTGGCTGTGTCGACCTGCGCCAACGCAGCGATGAGTTCTTCGAGGGCACCGGACAGAATGCCTTCGGGTAGAGATCGCGGCAATTTGCCCGCATTAATTTTTGAGATTGCATCCAGCAACGGCTTGCGCCGCTGTTTGTTCTCCCATTGACCAGCCGAGCGAAGCTCGTCCAGGGCGGTGCGAAGTTGCTGAAGAATGCGAGACCGGACAAGTTCCAGAACTTCCGAGGAGCGAACTACCTCATGCGAAGCGGAGATGGTCTCGGGAGTAGCTGCAAGCTTAAGCACACCATCGGAGGGGAAGCCGGCGCCGCGGACACAAACCCAGCGCCAGAGAGACCATTCACTGCCGGGAAGGGTAACAAGATGATCCCGTTCTTCCGCTGTTTGAGGTTGTATGGTAGTGGCGATCATCATGGGAATTATATTGTGGTACTTTTCAGAATTTGTTTCATTCCATAAAGGGTGAGACTGAGACTCAGGCTGCACGAGAGTAGCTGCAATTGTTCAGATAATGGTATGGTCTTATTTCAGAAGCATGGGCATTTTCTGCTATCGTTCAGGGTGATGATTTGCGATCAGGCCACTCGCTAATTGAGTGGTGTCACGTCGCGCAGATTGGAGACCATCCACCTATCCTGCTTGCTTGATGTAAACCAAATCTGAATTGTAATTAACGCCTTGCATAGAGAATAGTGGCACGCCCATGCGGGCCGTCATACTGTCCGGAGCGGCGTCTCCGTGTGTGGAAACAAGCACAACTCCCGCGTCGATTAACCAGGCCAGGGCGTCTTTAAGGTCCAGGCCTTTTGCCTGAAGCGCCGCAGCCTGAGTGGCGGGCTTTCTGCTCATGATCTCCGCAGCCACGCGAATACTTTTTCTCAGGTTGATGGGTATGGCAATCTCAAATGGATAAATTGGATCCTCAATCGCGATCACGTCGTTCTCAATTCTGATAGGTACAGCTAAACAGAGTATCTGACTTGGTGATAGCTCATTCCCACTGTTGTTCTGGGAACGGCCGGCAAAGGGTTGCATCAGTTGTCGATACATATTATACGAATGTGAATTACTGGTATATGGCCCGACGCTCGTTCGACGCCAGAACTCCAACGCAAACTTACTGGCTCTAAGTGGCTCCGCGGTTTTGTGCCTTCCATCGCAACTATCAGAGAGAATAGCGTTCAAGTGGCGCAGGTATTGATGGAAAGAGTATTTTTCCGATGCTATGCGAGCGCAGTTTTCTCGAAACCTCAAGCTTTGTTTACTGTCCCTCAGCAACTGCACGATTTTGTTAGCCGCTTCCCACCAGTCGATCTTTATACCGGAACCCGTAATAATCGTACCAATCAAAACGCCCGTTGCTCCGTCTACGACTGTATCCTTCAAGCCTCCCCATTGCGTGGCGGCAACAGGAGTGCCACACGCCATGGCCTCGATTTGGGCCAACCCAAAGTTCTCGTCGTGATGAAGGCTCATATTAACTGCGAGATCGGCTGTGTTGTATAGGTAAAGCAATGTCTGTACATTCTGGTGCCCCAGGAATTTTACTCTTTTAATACCTAGTTGCTTGACGACGCTATCTAGCATGCTTCTCACACTCAGGGGATAAACACCAAACTCACGAAAGGGAACATCCGACTCAGCACCAACTATGATGAGATGTGTATTCGGAATCATTTGTTCAACCAGGCTGAACACTTTCAGCAGGGTGTGAACATTTTTTTCCAGAGTAATCCGGCCAGAATATAGGAGGATGTTGTCGTCGGAACGAAATCCCAGCCGTTCTCTGGCGGCCTGTCTCTGTTGAGCGCTGAGGGGATAAAACATGGCCTTATCGAAGGCTAAGGGAAGGAGCCGGGCCTGGACATTCTCGAAAAACATGTGCGCTAACTGGATGTCAGCCCGGCAATTTCCTACCAGGATATCGGATGAAGTGAGGAATTCATAACTGTGGAAGAGAGTCCACGCGCCGCGTGAAAGGCAGCCAAGAAGAAGGCCGATATAAGGCGGCCTGACTGGTGTTTCATTTCGAAGCTGCAATATGGAGTGATGGTCGGCCGGACCCAGAATAACATCGACGTTGCCCAGCCATTGCCGGGTCAACCGGCCCTGCTCTTCGCGCGAACAATAATCATATTGAGGTGGAAAATAAACGAGATCGTGATGTGGCTCCAATACCGCCGCGGTCATTCTTCCCACCTGTTTGACGCTGTCAAGGACTGAATAGGGAGGTGGCAAGCCGATTCGCATGGGATCACCTCTGGCAGAACAAAGTTATTATAAAATCAGTCAGCCATGCAACCTGCGCACCGCACAGTACCCACAAACAGGATATGAGAAGGAGTGTCAACAGGCCGCCGCTTTCTTAACAAAAAATCGTTGATGTTTAAACTGGTATTTGGCTTTACGACAGATAGCGAAAACAAAACCAGGAAGGATGATCACTTATCCCAGTCCCTGCTCCTGCATTTTCTTTCTAAGGCTCAAGGGACGCATGTCCGTCCAGACCTCTTTGATATAGGCCAGGCATTCCTCCTTAGAGCCGCTCTTACCCGCATCTCTCCAACCCAATGCGTTCTCGCGGTGGGCAGGCCAGATGGAATACTGTTCCTCATGATTGACTACGACTTTGTAAATTGCCTTATCCTCTTTATCTTCAGGCATTCAAGTTCTCCGTCGGTCGATTATCGCGCATAAGCCTTCAACATCCGTGTGAGTTATGTCTTGAGCGAAATCCCCATTCCTCGAGTCTGGGCTATTTCAAATATCGTCGTGGCAAATGCAATATCTTCGATTGCCAATCCAAACGGATTCACAACGATGACTTCCTCGGAATTGGTACGGCCAGGATGCCGTCCAGCGACAACGTCGCACAACTCACCATCGATCTTGCGTGCGTTCGGGTTTGCTGTCTCCTGTGGACCGGCAATCAGTCCTTCGCGGCACATCTTTCCCAGCAGACGTCGTGAATCCTGTCGGACAAGGTTCCAATCATCGATGAAGATCTTACCTGCTTTCAAAAACACCTCAGGCAGCAGATCATCGAGCGAAACATTCACCACTGCTGCGCCCGGTCTGAGCCATTCATAGCGCATGTAGCCAGTCGTGACCGTAGTAGCTGCAATTACAACTTCAGAAGATTGCACGGCTTCTTCTGCACTCGATGCGACTTCGATATTGAGTTTTGTCCTGCTAATCTTCTCTGCCAGAGTCTCAGCTTGAGTTCGATTCAAATCAAACAACACCACTCGCTGAAGGGAAGAAAATGTCTTCACCATTAACTCCAGATGCATCGCTCCTATTGCACCGGTTCCAATAATGGCGGCGGAATGGATCGGAGCATTCCCAAGAAGACTTACAAACAACGTAGACACTGCCGCTGTACGTAGGGCTGAAATGTAGGCGCCCTCCATCACACAGGTAACGCGCACATTCTCTTCATCGAACAAAAGGATGAGACCGCTGGCTCTTGGCAGGCCTCGTTTCGGGTTAGCCAGGTTGCTATTGATGATCTTCGTTCCTGCAGCCCTGAACTTCCCTCCTACATAGCCCGGCATGTTAAGGCTCCGTACCGGTTCTCCATGCCGGTTCTTCCAGGAAAGATAGGCTTCATCAGGCAGGATAATTTCGCCGGCGGCCTTCAGACGAAACACCTCCGCTATGAGAGCAACGGCATCAAGTTCGCTGCAGATCTCTTCAACATCTTCTCGGCCCAGGTACAGCAACTGGGACGCCAGTTCTTGCGGTGGATATTGCTGAAAGGCTGTCTGGCAAAGTACAGGATTCATATCAGGTTTCCCCCATGAAATGCTGCTGGTATTTCGGTACGGAAGGGCGGAGACGAATCTCTACTCAGGGTCAAAAGCGATCCGATTTACAAAGGAAGTTGAACTTGCGTCACCGTAACCATTGAGTTCCAGCCATTGGTCATTGAAAATGGTCGACGCGTAGCTGGCGCCGTTGTCCGGACATACGCAGACAACGTTCTTCAATCCAGGATGGTTCTGCAAGTATTGGGCGCATGCAAAAAGTGCGGCCCCACTGGAACCTCCCAATTTAAGGCCAAGGGCCTTGTCTAGCCGCCTGCACATGGAGAAAGCTTCAATGTCGTTCACGAGCGCGTACTCATTGAAGTGAGCCGGACGGATAAAAGATGATTTACGTGAAGATCCAATTCCAGTCAGCTTGCGTGGACCGGAAGTATTGGTGAACACTACAGAGCCGTGGGCATCGACGCCAATAACCAGCGTAGCTGGGCTAACCTCCCGGAAATACCGCCCCACTCCTGCCAATGTTCCACCCGTTGAAACGCTGATGAAGATCGCATCCACGCTTCCTGACATCTGGCGGTAAATCTCTGGCGCCATTGAACCGTAATACGCTCGCGGATTGGCTTCATTGGAATACTGGTCAGTCCACACGTAGCGTGAAGAACTGTTGCATAGGTCACGGATCCGACGCATGCGCGACAGCAGGTAGCCGCCCGTTTCATCCGGGTCGTCGACCAGCTCGAGTTGCGCCCCGAATCGTGCCATTCTCGTTCGTATTTCAGAAGTCGTTTTCGGATCAATGACGGCCAGGAACGAGTAGCCCAGCTCACGGCAGAAAAATGCCAGAGCCACGCCTAGATTACCCGAAGTTGATTCAACAACCGTGGACGAGCTGTTGAGCAGCCCTCGTTCCTCGAGGTCGGTGATCAATGCGATTGCCGGCCGGTCTTTCGAGGAACCGGCTGGATTGCAGCCTTCCAGCTTCAGGCAGACTGGCGTCCAGGCCGTATTAATCTTTAAATAAATTTTGAGCATTGGCGTATTCCCTACCTGGGCCAGAAGGGAATCGGGTGAGATAGCAATATCGTTTGTTTTCATGGGACTGATCTTTAAATTGCTCTGCTTATTTCTGCTTATCAATTCGGGGTTCGAGAGTTTTATGGAAGAGATGAGTTTCTTGCCTGAAGAAAACGTTCGGCGGCGCCAGCACAGTAGGCGAACCGCATTTCTTCCGGCGAAAAGCGCCATGACTCACGCTTCATGATTAGAGAGTCCAGCGAGATTCTGGGTGTATGACGCTGGGAAACTATAGCTCTGAAACAATCCGTGCGATGGCAAGGCCAGAGCGAACGGCAATATACCCTTCCAATGTTTAACAACGTCTGCATCGTTGACTAAGACGCCCAGCGGGCGAAAGGATTGCCCCGGATGAAAATCGTCAATATACGAATGCCCGACAAAGCGGCATCTTTTCCAGAGAAGCACCAACTCCCTCGGGGCATTACCGATGCCGCAACAAATTCCAGCGATCACGCTGAATAAGACTCAT
>DATDGH010000631.1:0-13054 GCA_036522215.1 Candidatus Angelobacter sp.
TCCCATAGGTCGGATCGTTGGTGGTGCGATAAGGATTCGTGACAGTGGCAACGCGCCCCAACCCGTCGTAGGTAGTGTCGGTGAAATCAATACCGGAGGGATCCGAGTTGAGCTGGGTCTGGCTGACCCTGGCCAAGCCGTCGAGCACGGTTGTAGTGACGACATTCTGGCTTGATGTCACTGCGATGGTCTTTGCTATTGTGCGCGGAGGCGTGTCGTTGTAGTTGTACGAGGTGGACCCGGTGTCCGGGTACGAAGCCTGTTTTAGGCGCCCCAGTGCCTCATAGGTATAGCTGGTTATGTTGCTGTTTACGTCAGTGATCGAAGCCGCCGAACCGTTGCAGGAATTCCAGGATACGGTAATTTTTTGCCCTAAGGGGTTGGTGATGATTTTGGGATAAACTGCGGCTGCGCCGCTTGCCGGGGCGCAACTGCTTTGGGCGAAATTGTCGGTATAGTCGTAGGTGGTTGAATTAAGAAGCGGATCAGTACCTTTCAAGACGTTTCCGGCATCATCGTACTGATAACGTGTTGTCACCGGGCTGCCATTGAGCATCTTCTTGACAGCCGTGATGTTCCCCCTGATGCTCGCCGCCTGATGCTGGGTCGCTCCCGAGGTAGCAAGACCGTCGGTGTAGTTATCATATTCGTATTGTGTTTCAAAGGCGCTCGTTCCGTCAGTAGCGACGGTGTCGGTTAGACGATCCAGAATATGGTCGGCATTTACGTCACCCAGATTGGGGCTCGGGCCCGAAGCGTACTGCTGGGTGGTTGTTCGCAGCGCCCGGCCATCATAGCCGTTTTCAGTAGTTACGTGCGGGTTATCGATATTTGTGGGACATGGATCAATTGGGTTATTGAAGCCACTCTCCAGGCATTGGGTCAATGTGATAGGAAAGTAAGTGATGGTCTTCTTGCTGGTCTGTGCGGTGTCGTTAAGCGTAGTGTCGATCTCTGTCGGTAAGGAAAAGTCTTTAGGGGCACTCTCGGTATAACTGGTTTTGATCGTACGCAGGAGGTTGGTTTGCCCCGAGTAAACTAGCCGATTGGTTTCCCTTCCTGCATTGCCCGTCGGGTCCGTCAGCGAGAAGTCGTAGTGGGTCTTGTTTTGCAAGGGATCCACCACGTCCATCGCGCTATTCGCGAATGTACCAAGCGTCGGCGCATAGGTCGTCGTATCCTCGGTACTGGGAGTGCAGTTTCCGGCTGCAGCCCGGCACTCGTGTTTCGCAGTCAGCTCGCGAAAGTCAACTCGTTGCGAACTCAAAGAGCCGTCTGCATTGCTCCATTGAACGTTGTACACGTTGTAGTCATAGCGGGTGTAGCCTCCGCTCGGATATTGGATCTTGATGAGCTCTCCCAAAGAATCGTATGTGAATGTGAAAGTCAGGCCCCCGCTGCCATTGGGAATGGTGACCGAATCGGTGGCGTTGCCTCTCGTTCCATTGGCAGCCCCTGGACCATTGACGGGTTTGCCGTTTGTTGAAACAAAAAAACTGCTCCCCAGAGTCAGCGTCGGACCAGCAATAATGCTCCCACCGTTCAAAGTGACCTTTTGCAGGTTGCCATTCACGTCTGTGTACTGGACAAGGCCGGCGCCAAGGGTGATCGTCCTGCCCACAGTGTCGGTGATGCTGCACATGTATACGCAGCTGGGACCCTTGTTGGCAGTGATTACATTGCCGTTGGTATCAACGATGGTGTCGAAAATGCTGTCTCCCGGATTGGGAGATGTAGTGCTCCAGCTACTTTTGAAGTGTATGGTGGTTCCGTCCTTTTGCTTAACTACAAAATCTCCGCTCGTACGGGTATCCAGTCGTAGAAATGAGCCATCGTTGGTGTCTGATACGAAAATGTTGCCCGCAGTGCCGCCGGCCTCGCAGTTCAAACGGTTGCCAAACATGTGCTTTGCGCCGGACTGATCGGTGTAAATAAAAGCTGTGAGGCAGTTTTGTTGTTGAATCCCTGTCCCCTGAGATGGAGGAATTGTTCCCGCCACCTGCCAGGTGGCCTGCAGCGTTGGAAATGAGTAGCGCCAGTACAAAAGAGCCAAGGGCTGGAACATGTCCTGGTTCCAGGAGATCGTCCAGGCACCCTGAGAAGGAATCAAAAATGGTCGAATGCTGTAAACTTTACTGTCGTAGACAATGCCCAGGGTAAAATTCTTGCCGGCTCGCTGTGGCAGACTCAACAGTGGAATCTGAAGGTTAAGATTGCCGAATACCAGGGAGATATTCTCCTGCGCTCCATCGTAAGGCGCATATGGCATAACGCCCGTCGCATTAAGAGGATTCACTATGTTGGGCGCCGACTGGGCGAAAGCAGAAACAGAAGCAACCATCAGCACGAGAACAAGAACTGCGCAAGCCGCCGGAACCGATGATAGAGAAAATCGTGCCCAATGGGGAGCGGCTTCTGGTTTACCTCGGCGATTGTCGTGAGAGGGAATCGAATGACCAGCTAAGGGTAGAATTGAGCAGAAGTATTTCATCACTTTCTCCGCGACTCTAAATAGGAGCACTATTCCTGGGAGCGGACCAACCATCGGCCCACCGCATGTTGTGGTTCAGCATATCGGCCAGCGTAGAGCTTTAGTTTTCCGCTGTTCTCTTTCATAAAGCTAGGTTGACTGGAATAAGGCAGAGCCTTCGTGTGTGTGGAAGAGTCTTGTTTCAGGACTACCGTGCAATGATTCAACTGAACTGAATCTCGATGAAGTGTTTGCCAGGTACATCATGGCCTCCCGCTTCTTCGCACATTAGACGTGTTTCATAAGAAAACGTAATATGGGAAAAAAGGCCAGGAATTGTGTCACCCGAAAGCCACAATAGGAAATTAAATCTTGGTGAATTCCTCTAACGGGACCATGGCCGGGAGGACAGCGCCGACAACAACGCAAGCACGGGGCCAGCATCGCCTCTGAGGCCGGGAATGTCCGATGCCTGAGTCGTGCCGGCTTCTCCGAACCTCCTGTTTCCCAGGCGCAATCAGAAAATGAACCGGAATGCGAACTGGATCTGGCGTTCAGAAAACTCTCTGGTATTGTTGATGAGGCCGAAGTTGGTGTGCGCCACCTGCGGTATCGCCTGAGCGAGATTGGCGCCGCTAAGATCCACATTTCCTGGAAAGTTTCCAAAGGCATATTGTGGATGGTTGAGGATGTTGAACCCCTCCGCGCGGAACTGCATTCTCACCCGTTCCGTCAGCATGAAATTCTTGAACAGCGATGCATCCCAGCTGCCATAGCCCGGCCCGTAGAAGTGGTTGCGTCCCAAAGTTCCAGGACGGATAAACTTGCCGCCAACTTGAGGGGGAAGAGCAAAGGTGCTAGGCCCGGCAGTAATCCAGGTGCGAAAAGCCTGCGGACCGCTGGTTACAAGTTGCAAAGAACCGGTGGAAACAGGTCCGAGAATGTCTGGCCGGACTCCGTTGATCGTGATGTCGAAAGGCGTCCCAGTTCCCAGGGAGACGATGTTGTTCAACTGCCAACCGCCCAGGGCATTGTTCAGTGCACCTGACCAGTTCGACCCCCACTGCTTTCCGTGTCCGAAAGGCAGCTCATATATCATCGTCCCTACGAAAGCGTGGCGCTGGTCAGTATCGGAATTGCCCTTGTTCTGATTGAGCAAAACGTGTCCGGCGGAGTCGACAAAGATAGGACTTGAATTGTTAATACTGAATGCGCCATTGGAATTATCCGTGGCGTGCGACCATGTATAGGCAACTGTTCCCTGGAGCCCATGGCTCATCCGCTTGTTCAACTGCATTTGCAGGCCGCTATAGTGCGACGTGCCAATAGCACCGCCAGCCTCGACATTCAGTCCGCGCCCCGGGAATAGTGCAGAATTGGTAGCAAGCTGCTGATTGGTGTAGTTGAACCAGGTCATCAAATGGTCAGCCTTGGTGCCCACCCAGGCGATGTTAAGCGCTGTGTTATGCCCGAGCTGCTGCCCAATCTGCAAGTTGACTTGCTGGATCGTCGAGTTTTTGCCGACTGGAAAAATGGCGATGACGGCAGTGTTGGTTGGATTGGCGTCGTTCACCGCTTCTGCAACGGGCACCGGCAGGGATTGGGTGGCCACAGCATTATTGTTGTTGTTTGCCGGACCTTGACCGGAGAGCGTCACGCGCGCGCCGCTGAATGCCGTGAGTGATGTCGCACCACTCCAATCCGGGTTAGCGCTGAGTTGATTGCCGACGCCACCGCGGTCCAGGAAGTAGAAGATACCGTAGCCTCCCCGCAACACTGTGCTGCCGTGGCCGTGAAGATCGTAAGCAAAACCGATGCGTGGCGCCCAGGCATTTTTGTCGGTTGACACCAGGCTGCGAGAGTTGCCGTTTACCCCTGCGCGCTGAAGCGTGCCCGTAGTTACATCAAAGTTCGACCATTGATTATTCGTTTCGTAGGGATTCGTAAAGAGGTCATAGCGGAGCCCCAGGTTTAACGTGAGGCGACGCGATACTTTCCAGTCATCCTGGCCGAAGTACCCTGTCTCCCAGCTTCTGGTGTTCACAGTGTTCGGCACCGATACTGAGTAGTTGTCGATAAACCCAGCCAGGAGTTCTGATACCTCGTAGCCGGTAAAGTCGCCCGTGCCCGGACCAATGTTGAAGAATCCTTTGCCCCGGAAATCCGAGATAAAGAAGTCCACGTCGCGGCGGATGATATTGGCGCCGAAACGGAAGCTGTGCTTGCCGTGTGACCAGGAGAGAGTGTCAGCATATTGATAGCTCGTCTGCGGCACGATAAAAGGTCCGCCGTCGCCGCTGAACTCAATTTCATTATTGAATCCCCCGATGAGCGGAGTGCCGCCGAGTTGTGGGGTGCGATTGGCGTTCACGATGCCAAGCTGCTGTGCCTGAGCGATATTATTGAACGGATTGATAAACGCGTAGAAGGGACGCGAGTAGCCAAAGCGGAAGTCGTTTACCACGTTTGTACCGAAGCTATGGACCTCTCCCGCGGCCACTCCCCGCGGATGGTTCTGATTGTTCCCTGATCCGAAACCGGAAGAGAGCGTTCCCAGCCTTGGTGTCAGATTAAAGATGTCCTGCCCGTAGCTATAGCGCGCGAAGGCGGTGTCTTTGCTGGTGATGTTGTAATCAAGGCGGCCATCAAAATCGTTGAATTGGCGAATGTCACGACGCTGCGCCCGAAAGTTTTTCAGGATACCAGGCAAGTTTGGTTCCGGATATGCTTTGAGATACTTCTGACCTGCCGCGTTGATCTGGCCGGATGGAATCATGTTTCCAGGAAAAGGAGCGCACGTGAGCGGGTTGTAGATGGCGCCATTTACAGACACAACCGCACCGCAGCCCGTCAATGCGGCTGGAGTGGTGGTAAGGCCGGTTCCCAGCAGTTCGGAAAAGTCGCCGTTGCGCATCTTGTCCGTGGGTACCGTGGCGAACTCGGTGTTGAGGGGACGATCCTGACGCAATCCCTGGTAGTCTGCAAAAATGAACAACTTGTTTTTGAGGATGGGCATGCCGACTGTGCCGCCAAACTGGTTACGTTTGAAAGGCGACTTGATAACGGCCCCGGTTACCGGGTCGGTGGGCGGGCTGAAATACGCATTGTTCGCATCCAACGCGCTGTTGCGGATGAACCAGAAGGCGCTTCCATGAATCTCATTGGTGCCTGACTTGATCGACGTCTGAACGATGCCGCCGCCGGCCCGGCCAAACTCCGCCGGAGCCACAGACGTATCTACCTTGAATTCCTGAATTGCTTCCGCGGGCGGAAAGAAGTTGATGCTGTTGACCAGCGATTCGTTGTTATCAACGCCATCGAGGATGAAGTTGTTGGCCTGAGGACGAAGTCCGTTTATGGACAATGCCGCGCCGCCGGTCTCGCCGCTGCGGAAAGTTTCCACGTTGTTGTTTACACCGCTGGCCTGATTCCCATAATCACCGCGAGTCACGCCGGGCGTGAGCAATGCGAGTTGGGTGAAATTGCGCCCGTTCAACGGTAATTCTGTTATCTGGCGGCCTTGGACCACTTCGCCTGTGCCGGAGCTTTCAGTATCAATCAGCGGCACCTCTGCGGAAACGTCCACCACCTCAGAACTCTCACCCACCTGGAGTTGGAGATTTACCTCCTTGACCTGAGAGACCTCAAGAGTAAATTCCGCAGTAGCGTTCTTGAAACCCTTTTGCTCGGTCTGGATCTTGTAGTGTCCACGCGGAACAACATCAAAGTTATAACCTCCCTCGGAATTCGCCGTGGCCGTCTGGGCCCGACCATTCTCTGTATTGGTCAATGTAACCGTCGCCCCGGGAATCAGCCCTCCTTGTGCGTCGCTCACAGTTCCACGCACGCGTCCTGAATCTGTTTGTCCCAACACAAGGCCGGACACGAGCAGGACCAACAACAGAATTCCAAACCAGCGTCCAATTACGGCTACCCTGGTGCAACCATTGCCTTGGCTTGCCTGCGGCATGATCTCCCCCCTCACTATTTGAAAACTTGCTTTTGGCGTTTGCAGCGCGGGTCGAGCACGGGCGCGCTCAAGTCAAGAAAACAGAACACATGCTTTCTCCCCAGCCGCAAGACCGCACCAATCAGTAAGGATTTCTCAAGCCCTGATTGCTGACCAGCGCCTTACACGCTTAAAAACATTGGCGGAGGAGACCTATACGATTGGCTTATACGGCGAGCCAGGCGAACTTGTACCACTCTTGCTGGAATTTATTTGTGAGCTTTATCGTAAGAATTAGTTTTTCGGATTACCGGGAAGCGATTATGCTATATGGTTTTGTTGCTGGAGAGCGCCGGCCCAAAGCGGCACGGCGTTGCAGCAGGACGACCAGTGAGGGATATTTTGTCGGCAACGAATGGCTTCTTTTCCACGGCAGCCGCCTACGCCCCACAAAACGTAGAGAAACGATCGTCGGCGGGAGCAACTTGTCCCGAAGACGAATCGCTCATGCTGCGCATTCAGAAGGGCGATGAGCAGGCGCTTGGCCTGCTCCTGGAACGCTACGCCAACGCCGTCATGGGAATCGGCCTCAAGGTGCTTCGCGACAGGGAAGAAGCTGAAGAATTGGTGCAGGACGTTTTTTTTCAGGTTTACCGCAAGTGCCGGCTCTACGATTCCGCGCGCGGCACCACCCGCGCCTGGCTGCTTCAAACTGCCTACAATCGCGCCTTCGACCGCCGCGAATACCTCCAGTCGCGCCGGTTCTATGAGAACCGCAGAGTGGACGAGCTGGCTGACATCGTCCGCGCCTCATCGGATGTGGAGCACGAAGTACGGGTAAACCAGGGACAGGCAATTCTGCGTCGTGCATTTGCAGAGTTGAGTGAAAAGCAGCGCCAGACCCTTACCCTGTTTTTCTTCGAAGGATATACTCTGCGGGAGATCAGCCAACATCTGAAAGAACCTCTCCCCAACGTCCGTCACCACTACTACCGCGGGCTGAAACATCTGAAAGACTCGAGTGATATTACATGCTTGGGCAGGAGCAGGCAGGCGTAACATGGCTTTTGAATCGAGAATCCCAGAATGGCGATCGCGCAAAGCGCATGAACGCTACGCTCAGCTCTGCGCCTGGTTCACTTCCGGCAGCTTGACGGACGGCGAGCTGTCCGAACTCAATGCCCACGTTCGTGTTTGCGAAGGCTGCGCCAGGCTGCTCTCCTCGTATCGCGCAGTGGCAAAATCAGTTTCCAGTCTGGCCCCCGCTGTAGACGACGCGTCGCCGCAGAAGCCCGCCTGGGTGGAAAACGCCAAGAAGCGCCTGTTGAATAGCATCGAAGCCGATCGCGCCGTTAGCCACCCACAGCTTGACTATCAGCGCCCGCCCGTATTTGGGAACCCATTTCGGATCTTCAAGCCGCTCACCGTCGCGGCCGTCCTGCTCGTGGCCGCCGTGTTGGCTGGCTTCACTTACCATCTGGGCCAGGTTCGTGGACGACAGGCAGTTCAGCAGTCTTCTGCATCCGCTGCGACTGAAAAGACAGAATCAGGACAACTGCAATCCCTGAGTCTTCAGCGTTCCGCACTGGAAGAGCAGTTGGCCGCCCGCAGCCGCGAAGTGGAGAGGCTGCAGCATGAGTTGCAGCTCCAGATGGCGGCAATCACAGAATCGAAATCGTCCCAGGAAAAGCTCCAGCACGATTCCAAAGAACAAGGTGCCTCCATCGCGACACTTGGTTCGGAGAAATCTGCGTTGACGGGCGAGCGCGATACCGCGCTCCGCAAACTGCAAGACGCGCAGGATGCTTTGGCGGCAACGCAGCAGCGGCTGGATGCATTGCAGGCGGAACACAGCCGGCAACTCCTGCGCACTGCCAGCCTTCAGATGCGGGTAGACGAGCTTTCCGCCACTTTGAAAGACAGCGAGGAGACGGTCCGGCGCGCAGAGAAGTTCCTGGTCTCTGACCGTGACATCCGCGATCTGATGGGCGCGCGCGATCTCTATATCGCTGATGTGTTCGATATCGATCGCGAGGGCAAGACCCAGAGACCTTTTGGGCGCGTCTTTTACACCGCCGGCAAGTCACTCATCTTTTACGCTTTTGATCTGGACCGGCAGCCCGGCGTGCACGATGCCACCTTTCAAGCGTGGGGAAGACGTGGCCCGGGTGATAAGCGTCCGTTGAATATGGGCGTCCTTTACCTTGACAATGCAGCCAATAAACGTTGGACCCTTCGCTTTGATGATCCCAAAGTCTTGAACGAAATTGATGCCATGTTTGTAACCGTGGAACCCAGAGGCGGTGGGCAGAAGCCAAGCGGCAAACATCTTCTGTTCGCCTCTTTGCGGACTCCTCCGAACCATCCTTAAATAGGCGCATTGCTTTTGATTTTCAATTACTCAATTACTAAATTACCCAATTACTCAATTCTTCGTCTTACGCTGGCCCTTCTCTCCATTGCTTGTCTTCTTTGCAGCGCATCATCATTGGCACAAAGCGCCAATGCCTCAGTGACCGGACGCATCATCGACCCCGACAGCGCGGTCGTCGTTGGCGCTGAGATCACCATTACCAATACCGATACCAAAGTTCGTTACACCGGGCAGACCAATCAAGACGGCTTGTATCTGGTCTCGGACATTCAGCCAGGAATCTATCTGGTGCAAATCTCCAAACCCGGCTTCAAGGTGATTCTGAAGCCTGACGTGGTTTTACACATTGAGACCGTGGTGGCGCTCAATTTCACCCTCACTCTGGGCTCCATGTCAGAGAGCATCACGGTTTTGGGCGGCGCTCCACCCGTGAATACCCAATCAAGCTCGATGGGGGCCATTATCGAAGGGCGACAAGTTACCGAGCTGCCGCTCAACGGCCGCAACTTTACCCAGCTCGCCTTGCTGACGCCCGGCGTTACTCGTGGTGCCTATGGCGACAATGCCAGTGGCGGAGGTTCCGGCACCAACACTGAAACTTTCCGCAACTCGGAGACCGGCAGCGCGGCCCTTTCTGTGAATGGACTTCGTCCTCAGGCCAATAACTTTATCCTCGATGGGCTGGACAACAACGAGTCTCTGGTCAACACCATCGCTTTCTTTCCACCGGCTGAGGCCATCCAGGAATTCCGCGTCAATACCTCCGTTGCCCCGGCAGAGTTTGGCCGTGCCGGCGGAGGAATTGTTCAGGCTTCTATCAAATCGGGCACCAACGAACTTCACGGTTCTGTTTTCGAGTTTCTCCGCAACAGCGCTCTGGATGCCAATGATGCTTACTTCGGCACTCCCAATCCCGTTACCGGCGAGGTGCCAAAGCTGCCCTTTCGTCGCCATCAGTTTGGCGGCACTCTGGGCTTGCCTGTGATCAAGAACAGAATATTTCTGTTTCTCGATTACCAGGGGCTGCGCTCCGAACGCAACCGCGAGCCCGAATTCGTGACCGTCCCCACACTCCTGATGCGAAAAGGAGATTTTTCCGAGCTTCTTGCAACCGGTCTCACATCAGTGCCGGCTGCCACCCTCAGCGGCTGCGGCAATGTGGCTTCCGTGAATGGAGCAATCTATGATCCGCTCACTTGCGCTCCTTTTCCGGGGAACATGATTCCCACAAAACGGCAGAATGCGGTAGCCGTGAATTATCTAAACGCCTTTCCTCTGCCCAATATAGCCGGCCGCATTCAGGACAACTACCAGACTCAACGTCGGGAGCGCAAAGACTACGACGATTTCGACCTCAGAATGGATTATGCCCCGGACGCCCGCGACCTGCTGCTTGTGCGCTACAGTTTCGCCCAGGACCGCTTTTCACTCACTTCTCTATTTCCGTCGTTGCCCGCCGGTTTCGGTTCCGGCTCTACGCCCACCGATCTCAGGGCCATTGCCATCGGCCACACGCGTACGTTTGCTACAAATCTGGTGAACGACATCCGCTTTGGCTATACGCGCGACTTCTTCGCCTACGAGCCGCCATTCAGCGGGCAGCCGCTTGCAGCCAACCTCGGTATCCCAAACGCAAATCGCACTCCGTTTCTGGGTGGCGGCGCTTTGATTGGCGGGAACAGCACGCAACTCCAGTTCACCGGCGATGGCGGACCTTATACCGTCCATGAGAGCACGTGGCAGGGAAACGACAATCTTTCCTGGTCCAAAGGCCGTCACACTCTCCGGCTCGGCGCCAACATCATTCACCGCCAGGTCAATTTCTTTCAAGGCAACTTTGCTAAAGGATTTTTTGCCATCGGCGGGGTAACGGACACCGGAAGCGGCCGCTTCACCGGATATGACGTCTCTGAATTGCTCGCCGGATTCACTGACTACGAAATTGGCGCGGGGCAATCTACATTTGCTACAGCAAGCTGGGAAACCGGCCACTATGTGCAGGATGACTGGCATGTCACGCGCCGCTTGAATGTGAATCTCGGCTTGCGCTATGAGCTGGACACCTATCCCACGGAAGATCACAACCGGCAGTCCAACTTTGATCTCACCACTGCCTCACTTTTTCTTCCCGAACAGAATGGGCTTCCCCGGAGCCTGGTTCGCACCGATCGCAATGATTGGGCGCCCCGGATCGGCTTTGCCTACGACCTGTTCGGCAAGGGAAGAACGCTGCTGCGGGGCGGCTATGGAATCTTTTATTTCGTCGATCGCGGTGGAGTGGGCAATCAGCTGAGCAACAATCCAGATTTCAACGGCGCTGCCATCTACCAGGCGGTCGACGGATTTCGTTTTGCGCTCTCCGGCTCTGCGCCCAACGGCAGCAACAATAATCAGGCCGCCACCAATCCCTTGCCTCCGGCTGTGCCCATCGTTGACCGCGCCGCGCCCCGCAACGCCAGTGTGATCGCCGTATTGCCCAATAATCGAATCTCGCAGGTGCAGCAGTGGAACTTCCAGGTGGAGCAGCAGTTGGGCGCGGATACCGCGCTGAACGTCGCCTATGTGGGCGCCAGATCGTCGCGCCTGATGACCTGGTTCAACCTCAACAATCAAATGCTCAACACGCCCGCAGGCACTTCGCTCTACACCGGAACGGGCCTTACTGTAAACCTGGGAGCAGCCTCCGGCATCGCCCATTACGATGCCTTGCAAATTCACCTGAACCAGCGTTTTGCCCGCGACATGCAATACACCGTTTCCTACTCCTGGTCGCACACACTCGATAATTCCAATGGGCCCTTCAGCGTAACCGGCGGCAACTCCAGGATTTTCATCCTGCCCAGCGGCCAGGTGGACCTGTCGGCAAACTACGGAAACTCTGACCAGGACCAGCGACACCTCTTAACTTTGAGTACTCTTTATGAATTACCTTTAGGGCACGGCAAGCGCTTCGGCGCAGGATGGAACCGGTTTCTAAACGCAATTGCTGGCGCATGGCAATGGAACAACATTGTCACCGCGGGCACGGGCACGCCGTTCGATGTTTTCGTTACAGGAAACCCGTCGAATCGACCAGACTATCTGGGAAATGGCGGCAACAGTACGCTGGGCGTTGTCAGCGGCGGGCTGCAGTGGATGAATTTTGCGGCTTTCGCATCACCGCCCGTGAATGCAGGCGGTGTTTTTGTTCGTCCGGGAATGCTGCCACGAAATTTCTTTCATGGCCCGGGTGTTCAAACCTGGGACATGTCTTTGTTCAAGACATTTGAGATCAGTGAGCGCACCAGGCTCCAGTTTCGGACGGAGGGATATAACATCTTGAATACGCCCCAATTCACCAACCCGGACGCGAATTTGAGCGATGGTCCGGCCAATTTCGGCATCATCCGCTCAACCCGCGCCTTCTCAGAACGCCAGATTCAATTCGCGCTGCGAATCACGTTCTAACAGCCACGTTTTTATGAGCCGCCGAACCTTGCTCCCTTCCACCGTCTGGCGAATGGCGTTGAGCACCGTGACGCTGATGTTTTGCTCGTCGCCGTAAAAGCCTGCCCAGTAGGGAATGTAGAACTCCGATTGCACCAGCTCGGCGGTGATGTTGGGATTGACTAAGCGGAAGAATCCTCGGGAGTACAACAACCGGCGCACCTTTTCCGTCACCAATTTCTCGGTTTCGGCTTCATTCAGGCGTGCCGGATGAAAGTTTCGGCTTTCCACCTCCGCCCACGCATCGGCCGCAGGCGGAGTAGCAAATTCATACGGGTCAAGCGTGCCTGCAGCCGCGTCCACAGCATAATAATGGAGGTTCTGGAGGCGGCGATCATCCACTGTGACTCGGTACAGGCGATAAGGAAGGTAAATCTCAGCCACACCACGCAAGGGCCCGCTCATCCAGCGACGCAGCCCGCCCAGCATTCCCTTGGCGCTCAGCTTGCTTAGCGCTTCCTGGTAACTCATCCGGCGTTGAAAGCTATATATGGTCATAACGCTAACTGATCAGGACCTCGTCAAGGGTTTGATTTTGACTTTAAATTACCAACTTACCCAATTACCAAATTCAATGCGACTGCCTGGCTGCTTGCATTACATCGAAGCCGGGATTCTCGTAGGCGTGCGCCTAACGAAAGTAGATCCACAGCCCAATCACGGTCAATGCCAGCAGCACGCTGAAGGCGACGTTAATGCCGTGCTCTCGCGACGACTCCGCAGGTGGCCTGTGCCCAGCCTGGACTCTGGCCGCTTGCACGTCCAGCTTTTCCTC
>DATDGH010000632.1:0-2780 GCA_036522215.1 Candidatus Angelobacter sp.
GTTACTGCCGCGGTGGCCGCCGCTATCGGCAGCGTGAAGCTCATTCTGAGCGACGTGGCGATTGTGGTCAAGAACTCGGCGCCACCCGCGGTTACGGCAAGGCTGTTCTTTGGGGTGGGCGTGCCAGGAGTGGATTTTATGGCTGTGGTGCAAGACAGGGGACAGGTCATCCACGGCACGCCGGGACCTTCGGCAGGGAACCTGCCACAGCGGGCCTTCGGCAGGGAACAGAAAAAGCAGGCACCGTCGGGCAAGTCGGCGCGGCAGATTGCCAAGGAATATAACCAGAAGATTTCCAAGGATTTTCCCAACGCCAAAGTGAATGTGCCCAAGATGAAGGTGGTGGGAGTTCCGGTGCCGATGACGGGCGGAAAATAACGGCCAATCGCTTTAGCCGCGAATGAACGCGAAAAACGCGAATAACGTCAAAACCAACACTCACCACGGAGGCACGGGAGACACGGAGTCACACGGAGGAGAATTGAAAGGGAATCAAATGCAAAATCAAAACCTCACCAGATAGAGATCCTTCGGCTGCACCTCAGGACACGCTCCGGAAGTCACAAGTTCCCATCGAAATCACAAATGAAACTTACAAGCAACGCACGTAACCAATTGCGGTCGGCGGAGTTTGCCGTACCGGAGAGACGTTCTTATCCAATTCCGGATGAAACACATGCTCGCAATGCTTTGAGCAGAGTCGCGCAGTTTGGCTCAGCTCACGAGCAAGCGCGGGTACGAGCGGCCGTGCACCACAAATTTCATGCTATTGGCGCTCAGCCGAGCGTCACCGACTCGCACAAGGACAAACACAAATCGATCGGCCATCGCATCATGGCTATCGGCCGTCGTTACTGAAGTTAGCTATCTGCTTAAGGGCGTACTGGTGTCCAATACAGCAGCAGGCGACGCCATGGTTAAGGACTGGGGCAACAGGCCGATTTGCCGGATTGATGTAAGTGCGTTTCTCAGCATCCAGATTGTGCTTCTCATTACGTTCTGGGCTAACGCTGTGTTCCGGGTGGAAAGCAGAGGCGTGACGGTCGAGCTGTTCAAGGCCCGCCACTCCATCTTTATGCCCGGAGCAGATCGCGAAGACGCACTGATCATAGCAGTCATGCGGGATGGCAAAGTTTATTTCGACTGCGAGCTGATCCGCTCTCGCCAGTTGCGAGACAAACTCCATGATCGGTGGAATAGCAGCACCCAGAAACGGTTGTATATCAAGGCAGACGCCCGCGCCCACTACAAAGCGGTGGCCTGGGTTCTGAATGAGGCCCGCGATGCTGGTATTGACAAAGTCAGCTTGCTCACGGAATTAAGGCGCGACTAACTGCTGACCTCCTATTCTCCAAAACAATAACCACCTAATCGAGAACTGCTTGATTTTGTTTCGACTCTAGCAGGAGCCAGGAGCTGATCTCTTTATGCCTAAAACTACCCTTTATAACCTCAACAACAATGCAGGGGCCTTTACGGCAATTCCCTCCACTATTCCTGCGCGAAGAGTGGAGGTACGGGAAGACGAATCGGTCACGCCGCAAGGACTGCAATATCAGAAACCTGATGACAACTTTACCGCTAGCTACAACGTCGGCTCCCCTGCGGGACCGGACCAACCACAGATTGTGCTGGGCAACGTGGTGGCGCATGGTCACGGATATGGGGCATTGTTGGGAGTACCGGCGCAGAGTACGGGCGGAGCAAACATCCCGGCGACGACTTATCTAAAGGTGCGTTCACGCACAGCAGCAGTGACAACGGTCAGAGTGGTGGAGGTCGAATGAGCCTTGGGATCGGGTCACCACCACCCCACCACGCGCAAAACCGGCGCGTGCCGGGGGACCCCGGTCATCGGGTCGTCGGGTCATCGGGTCATCGGAAAAGCGGTGCCAAGATTGGTCTTCCGCCCCAGCAAAGAATGAACAAAATAGATGACTTTGAAGAACGTACGCCTCCTGAGATTCGGGTTTGATTTTCAATTACCAAGTTACCAACTTACCCAATTACCAAATTCTTAGCCAGACCAGAGCTCTCGCAATACCTGCATAACTTGCCTGGCAGATTGCCCCTAATAGGAATAAACCAATGCCTACAACACAACCGCCGGCGAATGTGAACAGCTCATCCTTTACTGCAATTGTTACCGTCAGCCACTGCAAGACGGTCACAGTACGGGAGGTAGATCAGGCATCCACCACGGATTACCTGGTTGCGGCGCCTACCAGTGGCAGTGGACCCACCACTGTCCCTGCGGGGAGCTCATTCACCTTTGCGCATCCGGGGCCGGGGACGGTGTACGCACCGGGAACCACGGTCGGGTACCTGAAGACAATAAGTGGCTCGGTGAATTTTGATGTAGTGGAGCAATAAAGAAGCTACTAGCTGCTGGCTCAAGACAAGAGGCTGTTGGCTTTTGGCTCTTGGCCTTTGGCTTGGATTAAAAGCAACCGCAAAAGCAAGACCCACAGCGACAACAACAGCAGCAACAAATTCCTACCGCTGATCACACTGATCAGCCGAGTTTTCACTGATTAAGAGCAAGAGAAATTTACATGCTATATACAGCTACTGGCGAACTGGAAAAGCATCTGGCGCGGCATGGATTGGCGCGGGAGCACGAGATAAATGAGCGCGAGCACGCGGAGATGGTGGCGACGCTTAAGTTGTCTCCGTCGCATGCTCTGGAATCGCCTTCGCCTTTTCGCTTTCGAGGCTCACAGGCCTGAAGAATGACAAGCCACGTTATCGAAAATCCCAGTACAACCTGGTCTAAGAAC
>DATDGH010000633.1:0-2428 GCA_036522215.1 Candidatus Angelobacter sp.
GTTTAAAGTCTTTCCTTCATTTCACAGGAGACTCACCATGCCCCATGAGCTTGATGATCAGGACTGCCCTACCGCGCCTCACCAATGCGGCAACCTCTTCGGCTGTGGCGACGAAAAAGGCACCGGCATCATTCGCGAAGATATCAAGGATGCCGCTGTCACCCGCCGCAGCGTAGACCGGCTCCTGCACATGGATGAGATGCACCAGGAAAACCTGGATGGCTACCTCAGCACTCGAGCACGCTCCCGCCGCAAGATGCTCCAGGCCAGCAGCTTTATGGGAGCACTCGCTGCGGTCGGACCATGGTTCGGAAGCCTCGCAAACCTGGCGCGGGCGGCAGAAACCAACGGCAGCATGCAAAAATCCGGCGGCTCTCGCTCAAAGAGTGCAGGTGAAGGCAAGGTCCATACGGTGGAATCAAACAATGAAACGGTGCGTCTCGGCGTGTTTGATACCATGCTGCCACCCGTCCTCAAGGTGGACTCCGGTGACACCATCAGCTTTCCCAATACCTGGTCGCACTTTCTCAACCAGTTACAGCCGGGAGTTTCCGTGGACAAGCTGGCGGAGCTGCGCAAAAGTAATCCTGGCAAGGGGCCTCATTCCATTATTGGTCCTATCTTCGTCAACAATGCGGAGCCGGGAGACGTGCTGGAGGTCCGCTACAAGCACTTTCGTCCTTTCCCCTGGGCCGCAGTCTTCAATAATCCGGGGAATCTGGGCACCGGCCTGCTGGCGCAGGATTTTCCCCAGGGACAGGTCAAATATGTTGATCTTGATTTGAAGAACCTCAAGACTGAGTTTGCTCCTAACATCAATATTCCGCTCCAGCCCTTTCAAGGAACACTCGGCCTTGCGCCGCCGGATGGCTTCTATCCGCCGCTGAGTCCCGGAGTCACCAGTTCAGTCCCGCCGGGGCCGCATGGTGGCAATGTTGACTTGCGGGAGCTGGCCGAAGGTTCCACGCTGTTCATTCCTGTGTGGAAGCCGGGTGCTCTGCTCTTCACGGGCGATTCCCATGCTGTCCAGGGCGATGGTGAAATCTGCCTTTCGGCTCTGGAGACACGTATGCAGGAGATGCGAATTCAGGTCGTCCTGCACAAGCAAAAGAATTTTGGCTGGCCCATCGCCGAGACCGCAACCCACTGGATCATTTTGGGAATGGATAAAGATTTGAACGTCGCCATGACGCTGGCTGCACGCAACGCCATCAAGTTCCTCGCCTCCCGCGCCCACCTCACGGACTTGGATGCCTACGCCCTGTGCAGCATCGCCGTAAGTTTTCGCGTAACCCAGGTGGTAGACATTACGCGCGGCGTTCACGCCATGATCCCCAAAAACCTGTTCACAGGCGACCTGCGCAAGGAGATAAGCGTGGTGTAGAAGTTTTCAGAGTTTACCTCGACGGCAAGAGAGGTCTCTATCGGCAACGCCGCTGTTCGTGTGCACAATAACCAAACTCCATCAACATTAAAAACACGCTTTTAGATGCGCTCAACTTAATCAAAGAGGAAGCTATGCGCTTTGCAAGTCTACGTAAAATCGGCCGCTCCGTAATGCTGGCTGTTCCACCGGACATGGCCAAGGCCTTGGACTTGAAGCCAGGAGACAAGGTCAGTCTGTCAGTACAATCCGGCCGACTGATCGTAGACCCGCAGCGTAGGCTCGCCCGCGACTTGCAGCGCTCAAAGACTCCTCGCAAAGAGAAGGACGACCAGTGGACCAGGGACAAGGCGGTAGGCCGTGAGCTGATTTAATGAAGCGCAGTCACAGCGACACTTTTTCGGTTCGACCAAAACACACAGCCCTTTGTCACCCTGGAGCGAAGCGAAGGGGCTCTGCACGTTGCCCGATGCCATTGCCTAGATTATTTTGAGCAATACCTATGGAGTGACCGTTCCTGCACGATGTCGCTTATGTTTGAACGCTCTTTTCAGGGTACGCCAGGCAAACAGCTCCAAAGGAGACCCGGCGAAGATGTGAGCGATGGCGACTACATTTAAGGGCGAGAAGCGGCGTCCTGTGACGACTGCATACACCGGCTCGGTATAGTGAGGCCGCAGCTTGTACTTATAGTATTCCAGGCCTTTGAAGTTGTAGAGCGGGTTGGCCGTGAGGCGCATGAAGCGAAAGAGAAACTTCAGCCACAAAGGGCCGGGATCGCCCGGCACCAGGCCCTCGCTGGAGAGCGGCACCAGCCCCAGGGTCACTTCCCTGCACCCTTCTTCTCCAAACGTGCTCATGGCTTCATGCACCAGCAACTCGCTCACTCCAAGTGGAGCATCGTCCGAGCGCGCCCACTGCTCGAGCAGCCACCCATTGCGATTGGGCATGGGAGAGCACAATAAATAAGCCAGCATTCGTCCCCCACGCCTGGCGACAAAGAGCCTGCGATGGGCCAGGTGGTGAAATACCTCCGGCTCAATC
>DATDGH010000634.1:0-3756 GCA_036522215.1 Candidatus Angelobacter sp.
TCCGAAAGTGAAAGTGTGATCCCAGTGTTTTGTTCCCGAGTCCTTCGCATGCACCTTGCCCTTGTTGGAATCTTCCTGGCCATAAGCGTGGCAGCCTACAGTCAGACGCAAGGAATGGCTGATTTTGGTAATCGTCGCGAAGGCAGGAACGTACATCTCAACGCCTTGAATGATTTCACGCTCATTGGCATACACAAGAGCTTCGAGCTTTTTCCACGCAATGCGAACTTGAATGTGCGCTTCTTTGTTCCACAATCACCGGCGGGAAAGAACATTTTTGTGCAGGCAGTTGAGCTTCAAGACTCTCTTCACTACTTTATGGAGGCCAAGAATTCCGGCCAGTGGAAAGACGGCAACTGGAACGTTTTCAGGCCGTGGCCGACGAAAGACGTAATTGACCGGCTGGATCCTCCCCTTGAGGCCCGCAATATTGGCGTGGTTGCGGGATACCGTGCAGGCAATAATCGCACCGTGTATCTACCGGTGGACGTGTATCAAAATGAGAAGCCGCTCGCCAGGTCGACTTATACAATTTATTTCGTCACTGGCCAGGACCTGCACTCCTTGGAGATAACTGTGAGCAATGCTCGCGGCGCGCCGGTGAAGGTGCAGCTGCCAGAGCTTAGGTGCAAGTTCAACGCAAACTGCATACTCTATGCTGCTGGTAGTACACAATCGTTCGATCTGGACTTGTCTTTGTTACCGGAAGGCGAGTACCACTTAAATCTGGTGGGACACGTGCCGCGCACGTCAACTCCAACTTCTATGGACCTCGCGCTTTACCATCACCCGTAGGGAGCGATGAGCCTTTGAGCCCGAAAAAACGGTTTCGCCGCTGGCTTGTGTGGGTCATCGGCGGCGTATGGACTGGCACGGCCCTCATGGTCCTGATCGCCTCTCGTACACATCCATCCACGACCGCTAACATCGCACTCAACACCGAAAAGATTTCTTTTCGGACCAATGCGAGCCATATTCTTGGGCCAAGTGATGAAGAACAATTGCTGGTTTCAGGCATTGACTCATTGCGGATTCAGCTGAGCATTAAGCAGATCATTACCATCGGCGGTGCGGCGATGCAGGCTGCTTCCCTTGAGATTGAGGGAGGACCATCCGCCTCTTGTTCGTTCTACCAGGTACGGAGTAGCATTCTTGAACTGAGTGGGCCATCTCTCCTGACACTTGGAGCGTCCAGCGCCTCTGGTGAAAGGTCCTTCAACCTCAAAGCGCATGGCTCCCTGAGCGGGAATCTGACCAGCCGACCTGGGGACGCCGATGCGAAACCCGGCTTCACCTGCACACGAGTCAGCGTTAATGGAGCGCCTGCAGTCGATGTCGAAGGCAACCTTTCTCCGCACGGAGGCGATTCGATATTCTTTTCTACTGCTTCCGACGCGCGGCTTGATTTTATTTTTGCCGCACATTCAGAAATCGGTGACACGCAAATTCCTATTCTGGGGGAGCTTCGCTTCTCAGAGATTGATCCCCGGACCGCTGAAGAGAAGAGCGTGCTGCGAAAGCCGCCTCCCGAGGTTGTTTTCGAAAAACTGGAGAAGAAGGTGACTCTCGACGATGCTGACCTACTGGTGGTGGTTCCCAAGAGCGATTTCTACTTGAGGCAATTTATGGTAAAGGACGGCATTCATCTCAGCTTGCACGGTGTTGTTGCCGATGTAAGAGCAGGTGCGGGTGTGAGTGACCTGGAGACTCTGATGCCGTCTTCTTTCGATCATCTGGACAATCTGAAGCGCATCTATGGCGTGATTCCCGCGCTGGTGGTCTTGATACTTGGAGTCCTGGAAAAGATGGGCGGCTTGCCAAAAAAATGAAGACCTTGCAGAGCGTGTTCCTGACCTCGGTGGTCGTACTAGCGATCTTCCCATCGGGAATAGTGCTGGGCCAAAGTGAAGACCTGAAAGCGCAAAGGGCGGCGGTAGTCAAGCTTCGCATCCATCGCGCAAACCAGGCAGATGAAACTGCCACCGGGCTTTTTGTCGGTAAAGACAGCCAGAGTGCCTACTTCATCACTGCTTTTCATGCGGTAAAGCTGGGCGAAGAACGTACGGTGCGGTCGGTCCAGCTTGAGTTTTATGCTACTCCGCGGAAGTTCGACGCATTGGTGTTTGACCACTTCGATGCCGACCTGGATTTGGCGGTGGTGCAGATCGCCATCGCGAATCTTCCTCCGGGGTTACCGAAAGTTATGAAAAGAGACGTTGCCGCCGATACTCTGATTCACATTATCGGGCACCCGTCGGCGGGGGAATGGAGTGCGTGGTCCGGCAGCGTGCAAAACGAAAATACTCCTAGCGGAGATATTCACCACTTCATAACCACCCGCGACGATTCCCTGGCTGAAGGATATTCGGGTGGGCCGGTCTTCGATTCCACCAGCGGCTTTCTGGGCATGCACACTTCGAGTACGGCGCGCTACGGCATTGCAGCGAAGAGCATGGACATCGTGAACCAGCTTAAGGCCTGGCATGTCCCGACGAATAATATTGAAGAGCCACCGCCGTCGAATCCGCGACAAGCGGATATTGACGCTATCAATAAAGTGCTCGATCAGTATGCCGATGCATACAACCGCAAGGACAAGAATGCTCTGTGGAAGATCTGGCTAAGCCCGCCCGCGAAAACAAAACGGGCAATCGAAAAGACTTTCGGCGACGATTCCTCGATCACGATGAAGGTAAGCGATCGCAGCATTGAACTGGATGGTACAACTGCAACTGCAACCGCCCAATACTCACAGGAGTTCATTCCTAAGATTGGAAATCGACAGAGATCAAATGGACCTATTACCTTTGGATTGGAAAAGAAGAATGGAGTCTGGAGCATAAGCTCGGTACAGTAACGGCGATCCTGGTATCGATGACGTTCTGATCAAGTCCCGACCCTTCGCTTTGGACAGACGAGAAATTTTGTGCTTCCGGGACTTGCAAACAATTACCACCCGTTGAGATCACGCTCGACGCTTCCTGTCCATCCTGTCCATAAAATGCAGAAATTTGTTCTATCAGGCGCGGACGGCGCGCACAGCGCGGATGGCGCAAAGTACGCGAAGCCCTTTAGTCGTGAGTATTTAGAGCTAATTGGCTAGAGAATCAGCGCCTTGCGAAAAACAGGGTGGGTAGAATCCCCCTCTCTCCGCCATTCCTTCCTTTGTATTTTCAAAGGCTTAGAAGCATCTTTTTTCTCACGTACTCTATACGTACCTCGCCTGGAGCGTATTGAGCGTTTCCTGCGTATCTTGCGTTTCGTGCAATTCCTGCCACCTTTACCGTCCCTGCGAACCTGCTAGGGTGCGAGTAGGAGGTTTTTACAACGCAATATGCTTACGATTTTTCGTCGGCATCTCACGGAATGCAAATTCAGGACGAGGAAACACAAGAATTGCCAGTGTCCCATCTGGGTCCAAGGGGTCCTCGACGGACGGAAAATCAGGAAGTCCCTTGATCTGAGAAGCTGGGAAGCTGCGCCACCTGTGACCACAATTCCACGCGTGCCATGATCTACGAGGAATTCGAGGGTGCGCTTCCAGTCGGCTGTCGTGAGTCCGTCCGGAATTTCGTGATCGGGTCCCCAGCAAAAGGTGCACCGGAGGTTGCACATCGCGGTTGGGTTGATATCAACCGAGACGGGAAATGCGGATTTCAGCGGCGTCTTCATGCTTCAATATTGGAGACCAGTCGAACAAAAATAAAGCTAGACGCGATAGCTTAGCTATCACTAACCCAGGTTCGTTCAAAGTCC
>DATDGH010000635.1:0-4141 GCA_036522215.1 Candidatus Angelobacter sp.
TTTCTTACCTGATTGCCACGAATCCAGGGGAACCGCTGAAGCCCATTGAGCAGATTGCTTCCGGCGGCGAACTCTCGCGTGTCATGCTGGCGCTCAAAGCGACCGTTGGAGCGGCAAAGCGACCCAGGTCGGACCTGCAGAAGACGCTGTTCTTCGATGAAATTGATGCTGGCATTGGTGGACGCGCCGCCGAAGCCGTAGGCAAAAAGCTGAAGTCTTTGGCCCGAGCCCACCAGGTTTTGTGCGTTACCCATCTGCCGCAGATCGCCTCTTTTGCCGACCACCACTATCTGATCGAAAAGAAAGCCGTTGCCGGTCGCACTCGAACATCGGTCAGGCTGCTCGACTCCACCGAGCGGACAGAAGAGATTGCCCGGATGTTGAGTGGGGCCAAACTGACGGAGACCTCGCGCCAGCATGCTGAGCAATTATTGAAGACAAACGCCTGAGGGAAGGTCCCCAGTCGCCGTCTCAATTTGACAGATCGATGCTAAATCTCGCTGTTTCAGTGATTTGGCATCTCCAAAGGAAACCTTAGGCCTTTAAACTTACATAAATACCTGGTAGCAAAAGGTATAATCGTACGCAGAAATGCGAGCGCCAGAAATTAAAACCTTATTACTCCTCAAGCCGCGGGGATTTTGCGCCGGTGTCGTCCGGGCCATTGATATCGTCCGGATTGCCCTAGATGCCTTCGGCCCGCCCATCTACGTGCGCAAAGAGATCGTGCACAACAGCTACGTGGTGGAGGACTTAAAGGCCAAGGGCGCCATTTTTGTAGATGAAGTGGATGAGGTCCCTGACGGCCAGCGCCTGATTTACAGTGCGCACGGAGTTTCACCTACTGTCCGCGAAGCCAGCAAGCTGCGCAACCTGCGCGTAATCGATGCCACCTGTCCCCTGGTCACCAAGGTACATGTTGAGGCCGTGAAATACGCGAAAGGGAATTACAGCATTATTCTGATCGGCCACCGTGACCACGATGAAGTAATTGGCACCCTGGGCGAGGCCCCTCATGTCACCCAGGTTGTGGGCAGCGTTGAAGAGGTCGAACGGCTGATCGTGCCTGATCCGGCGCGCATTGCTTACATCACGCAGACCACACTCAGCCTGGATGAAACCAAGGAAATCATTGACGCCTTGCGCAGAAAATTTCCTCTGATCGAAGGCCCGCATGCGCAGGACATCTGTTATGCCACCCAGAACCGCCAGACCGCGGTGAAGGACGTGGCGCACCAGTCTGACCTGCTGCTGGTCGTAGGCTCAGAAAACAGTTCCAATTCCAATCGTCTGGTGGAGGTCTCCACCAATCTGGGAACGCCGTCCTATCTGATTGATACTGCCGACGATATCAGGCCGGAGTGGCTGATTGGTGTTCGTACACTGGCCCTCACTGCCGGCGCTTCCGCGCCTGAGGTGCTGGTGGAACAGGCAATCGAGTTCCTCAAGAACAAAGGATTCACTGACATTCAAGAGGTGGAGGTCATGCCGGAGAACGTGAGGTTTGGCTTGCCACCGGAGATCGTAGAAGCAATTCAGGCAGCCCCTGCTGCCGCGGAGTAAACCCAATGAGCAAGACCGGTCAACCCGCGCGCATGCTTTTTGGAAAAATTGATGACATGCTGGGCCGTGTCGGCAGTGGCATTGAAGCTGCCCGGCAACATCTGTTTTCCCTCCAGGACCAGGATGGCTATTGGTGCGGAGAGTTGGAAGCAGATACTACGCTGGAATCTGACTACATTGCCATCCACACACTTCTGGGGACGGGTAATCGCCGCCGTATGGAAATGGCGGTGCCGGAGATTATTCGCCATCAGAACGAAGATGGAGGATGGCCTATCTACAAGGACGGGCCTTCCAACATCAGCGCGTCTGTCAAAGCTTACTTTGCGCTGAAGCTGATGGGCTATAAAGCGGACCATCCGGTGCTGGAGCGGGCCCGACACAAGATCCTGGAGATGGGCGGGGTCACTCAATGCAACACCTTCAGCAAGATCTATCTCTGCTTCCTGGGCCAGTATGACTGGGAGGCGGTGCCTGCGGTTCCGCCGGAGATCGTGCTGTTCCCCAACTGGTTCTGGTTCAACATCTACGAAATTTCTTCGTGGTCGCGCGCCATCCTGGTACCACTGTCCATTGCCTACGCTAAAAAGCCGTTTAAGAAGATTCCGGCGGAGATGGGCATTGATGAATTATTCATCGGCGGGCGTCATGGAAACCACTTGCACCTCAAGTGGGATGACAAGAAAATTTCGTGGCGCAATTTCTTTCTGGTGCTGAATCGCATTGTGCATTTTTTTGAACGGTTCAATATCCGTCCGCTGCGCAAGCGGGCGCTCAAGCGCGCCGAGAAGTGGATGCTGGATCGCTTTGAAAAATCGGATGGCCTGGGAGCGATCTATCCTGGCATCCTTAATTCCATCATCGCGCTGCGCTGCCTGGGCTATTCCACTGACGATCCCCAGCTCATCCGTGCGCTGGATGAATTTGAGAAGCTTGGGACGGAGGAGCCGGGCATCCCCGATCATTCCGAGCCCAGCTTCAGAATGGGACCCTGCTACTCGCCTGTCTGGGACACGGCCTACGCCATGTTTGCTCTGGGCGAGAGCGGAGTGTCCAAAGAGGATCCACGCATGGTGAAGGCCGCTGACTGGATCCTGAGCAAGGAAGTGCGCCACAAAGGCGATTGGGCCGTGAAAGTGCCCAGAGTGACGCCGGGTGGCTGGTACTTCGAATTTAACAACGAGTTTTATCCGGACGTGGACGATTCAGCCATGGTGTTGCTGGGTCTGAACAAAGTCGATAACCCGCGTGAACGCTACCAACACGAAGTTTCGCAGCGCGCGGTGGACTGGATCCTCGCCATGCAGTGCAAGAGTGGCGGTTGGGCATCCTTTGACAAAGACAATACCCGTATGGTGTTCCAGTACGTGCCGTTTGCTGATCACAATGCCATGCTTGATCCCCCGACTGTAGACATTACCGGCCGGGTGCTGGAAATGCTGTCGACTTACGGCTACACCAAAGACGAGCCGGCCATTAAGAAAGCCATCCAGTTCATCTTGAGCGGGCAGGAAGCGGATGGCTCCTGGTTCGGGCGCTGGGGCGTAAACTACATTTACGGAACTATGCAAGTCCTGCGCGGTTTGCAGGCCATGAGTGTCGACCATCACGAGCCATATATCCAGCAGGCGGCCGAGTGGCTGCGTATGGTCCAGAATGCCGACGGCGGCTGGGGCGAGACCTGCGGCTCATACGATGATCCCAGCAAACGTGGCCTAGGACCAAGCACGCCATCGCAAACGGCCTGGGCGATCATGGGACTCCTGGCCGCCGGAGACACACGCAGTGACTCAGTGCAGCGCGGAATTTTGCACCTGCTCGAGACCCAAAGGACGGATGGCTCCTGGGACGAGCAACAATACACGGGTACAGGCTTCCCCAGAGTGTTCTATCTGGCCTATCACCTGTACCGCGATTATTTCCCGTTGATTGCCCTCTCCGCTTACGCGCGCGAGTTTTCCGCGCTGTTCAGGGAAGGCGGCGTAGGATACGCGCGGGGCTGAACGCTGGTGCGGTAGCGCAGCCGGTTCGACTGCGTATCACAGATTTGTCGGAGGAAATTTGGCAGTTCCTATTTCACAGATGTGGACGGTAGCCAGTTACGTCCTGAAGCAGCGGATGACTGGACGCAAGCGCTACCCGCTCGTCCTTATGCTGGAGCCGTTGTTCCGCTGCAACCTGGCCTGCGCTGGATGCGGAAAGATCCAGTATCCCGCCCACATTCTCAAGAAGCAGCTCACGCCGGAAGAGTGCTTCCGCGCAGTGGAGGAATGCGGCGCGCCCATGGTCAGCATTCCCGGAGGCGAGCCGCTCATGCATCCCCAGATCGGCGAGATTGTTGCCGGATTGGTGGAACGCCGCAAATACATTTACCTGTGCACCAACGCGCTGCTGCTCAAGGAAAAGATTGATCTTTTTCGTCCCAGCAAATATTTGACTTTCTCCGTCCACATGGATGGCCAGCGCGAGCACCATGATTTCTCAGTCTGTCGTGAGGGCGGATACGACCTGGCCCTGGAAGGAATTCGTGAGGCCCTGAAGCGCGGCTTCCGTGTCACCACCAATACCACGCTGTTTG
>DATDGH010000636.1:0-8638 GCA_036522215.1 Candidatus Angelobacter sp.
GCAGCTAGAGTCCCATCTGGGAACGTTGTAAGATTCTGCGCGATCTGATCAAATCCACGTTCCAAGTGCGAATCTTCCATCGCCTTGAGCCTGTCAAAGTGGTTGCTTCCATTGAAATCGTTATAGGAGGGAATAAATGTGTGATGGTTCTGCACTAACTGGATTACGCGAGACACCTTAAGGGCATCCAGCCATGAAGCAAATGCATCAAGATCGAAAAGAATGAACTTACCCTGTTGTTGTTGCATTTTCCCTCCCCACGAATCCCATCGCTGAGCTCATCCCAGCAAAACTGGTAACAGGCAATTTTGGCAATCAGGTCATTGAAAAGCAATTGACCAATGCTAGCCTCCAAAAAGGAACCTTGGAAGCCCTCGGGCTCTATTTGCTCTTCAGATTGCACCATTTCTGGTGAACCACGGTTTTATGCATCATAAATGGACATGTACCAAAAAAAGTTAAGAAAAAAACCCGGAACGCATTGCAACAGAGTACGTTTGCATTTAATCTGTTTTACCTGCGCCGGCGTCGATTAAGAGTCTCCAAGAAAACACCATGCTTGAGCCAAACATAGACCCCACAGCAGCGCAGCCGCCTCTCCCTCTGTTTCGACCGGAGGTGCTCGCCTGCCAGCAGCAGAAATTCTATGGCGAAGTCCTGCTGATTCGTCCATTCTCAGCCGCCTTCTTCATCTGGCTGGGCCTGTTGCTGGCTGGAGCGGTTCTGGGAATTCTGCTTTTAGGACACTATACAGAAGACAATCGGCCCGATTCAGGTCATCAGCAGTCCACAGCCCTCAGGGACGTTAAGGCTAGATGAATTCAGGCGGCGTAAGATCCTCATCCCGGCAGAAGCTTCCGCTGATCTATCAGACGGAAGCGGCAGAATGCGGGCTGGCTTGTCTGGCCATGGTCGCCGGCTATTATGGCCACTGTTCTGACCTGCCATCGCTACGGCAAAAATTCTCGATCTCCATGCGTGGCACAACACTGGCCCACATTCTGAAATTTACCGAGCGCCTCGACCTCGCCGGACGTCCCTTGCGGATTGAGTTGGAAGACCTGCCATACCTGAAAACGCCGTGCATTTTGCACTGGGACATGAATCACTTTGTGGTCTTAAAGAAAGCCGGCAAGAAGCGGCTGGTGGTGTACGACCCGGCCCTGGGCATGAGAAGTATGACTTACCCCCAGGCCAGCCCGCATTTTACCGGGGTGGCGCTGGAACTCACGCCCACACCTGCGTTCGTTCCCAAAGACGAATCCAACCCGCTCCGGCTTCGGGACCTCACTGGCCGGCTATCCGGCCTGAAGCGGGCCCTGGTACAGATATTTGCTTTGGCCGCGGCCCTGGAACTGTTCTCTCTGGTGAGCCCGCTTTTCCTTCAATTCACAATTGACAAAGTTGTGGCTCCGGCGAATCGCGACCTGCTGATGACCTTAGGTATTGGATTCATGCTGCTGGTGGGCCTGCAAGCCGCTCTGGGAGCTTTCCGAAGCTGGAGCACGCTCTATTTTGGCACTGCGCTCAAGATCCAATGGTACGCCAATCTTTTTGCCCACTTGATCCGATTGCCGGTTTCGTTCTTTGAAAAGCGATATTTTGGCGACATCATGTCACGCTTCGAAAGCGCCGAGAACATTCAAAGGACCCTGACCAACAACTTCATCGAGGCGCTGCTGGATGGCATCATTTCCATCTTCATGCTGGTGGTGATGTTCATTTACAGCCGCAAGCTGGCCATGGTTGTCGTCATCAGCGTGCTCCTGTACGCCCTGCTTAGAAATATCGCTTACCGGCCTCTGCGCGGTTCCATGGAGGACCAGATCACCCGTATGGCCCGGCAGCAAACTCATTTTATTGAGACTCTGCGGGGAATCCGCACCATCAAGGTCTTCGGCCGGGAAGACAGCCGCAGAACAAAGTGGATGAATCTGCTGGTGGATACCACCAATGCCCAGATTGCAACGGAAAAACTGAACATCATCTTCAGGTCCGCGAACATCCTCATCTTTGGCCTGCAATCTGTGGCAGTGGTATGGCTGGGAGTGATGCTGGTATTGCGGGGTGGTTTTACCGTGGGCATGCTGTTCGCATTTGTCGCCTACCAGGAACAGTTCAAGGTGCGCATCACCACGCTGGTGGACAGAATGTTTGATTTCCGCATGCTCTCTCTGCAAGTGCAGCGCTTGTCTGACGTGGTCCTGGCCAAGCCGGAATCAAACTTGCTCGATGTGCCTTCTCCCTCCGGGTCTGAAGCTTCCATCGAAGTCAAGTCCCTCTACTTCCGTTATTCAGACGCGGAGCCCTGGTTGCTGGAAAACGTCAATCTACGCATCCAGCCGGGCGAGTGCGTAGCCCTTGTCGGCCCCTCGGGCGCAGGAAAATCCACACTGCTCAAGCTGATGGCAGGATTGCTTCAACCGCAGTCCGGCGATGTGATTATCAACGGACATTCCGTGTGCACCAGCCGCGCTTCGGTTTTGGGCAAGGTGGGATTCGTTTTGCAGGATGATTCGCTGTTTGCCGGCACTGTCAGTGACAACGTTGCCTTCGCCTCGGATGTCGCGGACATGGCGCGCGTGGAGGAATGTGCGCGGCTGGCCTGCCTGCACGACGACATCACCGCCATGTTCATGGGCTACAACACCTTGATTGGAGACATGGGCAGCGCGCTTTCCGGAGGACAGCAACAGCGCCTGCTGTTGGCCCGCGCCTTGTACCAGCAACCTTCAATCCTGATTCTCGACGAAGCCACCAGCCACCTGGATGTCCCCACCGAACAGCGCATCTCCGCCATGTTAGCTGACCTCCACATGACGCGCGTGTTCGCCGCTCACCGCCCTGATACGGTGGCCATTGCCGATCGCGTAATCTCGCTTTCCCGCGCAGGTGTGATTGAAACTGATGGTACTGGGAATGGCATGCCGCGCAAACATCGCGTCGCGCAGGAAGATCAACTGTGGAAAGGAGAAACCTATATCAAACAATAAGAATGGGCGAGTGCTCAATCGTTTGGGTGCTCGTGAAGTAACCGCAGAAGAAATCCAGAACATCGTTGACGAATAACAACGACCGTCGCCCTTCTTGGCGATTCTCAAACTAATTCTACGTTGCAACATCGTTCTTATAGGAGGAGAAAACAATGTCGAAAAACGACGACCATCGAGTGCTATCTCGCAAACGCGCTCGCGATCTGACCGAGCAGGAACTTGAGGTGGTAAATGGCGCTTTTCACACTTTCCACTGCACTTTCGATCCCCTGACCCGGAACACCGACGGCTGTGATACCGGAAAATGACAACAAGTATCACCACGGCCGAAGCATGGCCAGAAAGGAGAATCCCATGGCAACCAGAGTCCTGGGGCGCGTGTGCGCCCGGGAATTGACACTGGAAGAAATCGAACGCATTACCGCCAGTGCGACCAACTGCACCTTCCGGACGACTCACATAGGCCACATCATCGATGACCTGGTGGACGATTGTGGACCTTAATCAAAAGTGCGGCCCTCTGGATAACTGAGAACCGCATTCAAAACATACTGAGTTTTCAATTCCGAACAAGCCGAAAGGAAACATCATGTCCAATAGCCAGGAAAATCGAGTATTAGCACGCAATGGTGCACGCTGTCTGACGGACCAGGAACTCAAGGACGTCAATGGCGGTTTCAATACTTTCGTCTGCACGATTAGTTTGGAACCTCCTTACGTCAAAGATGGGGACGCGTGCAGGTAAGACAGTTGTCAGTCTTAACTCGGGTTTTCCGTCCCCCGGACCGGGACCGGTAACGGATCGCTCAAACTGAATGATGCAGGCGTCATTCATGCTACGAGAAAGCTGAACTGATCTTTAGTAAAGAAGAAGGAGAACTAGCATGTCGAATCAGAACACTCGAGTACTTTGCCGTCAACTCGCTCGCGACTTAACTCCGGAAGAACTTGACAATACCCATGGCGGCGTCCCCTTCACCGTTCCCAATCCTGATCCTGACCCGACAACCACGTTCTGCACCGTTCATCCGCACAGAGATGGTGACGACGACTGGTAAGTCAAGAGGGCAACAGAATTCGGAATGCTGGATTAAACCAAAAAAGGAGAAAAACTATGTCCACGAACCAGAACACTCGGGTGCTTTGCCGTCAACTCGCCCGAAACTTAACACCGGAAGAACTT
This sequence comes from Candidatus Angelobacter sp., assembly GCA_036522215.1. Lineage (GTDB taxonomy): Bacteria > Acidobacteriota > Terriglobia > Terriglobales > Acidobacteriaceae > Angelobacter. The sequence goes on from DATDGH010000636.1 coordinate 4,177, forward strand.
GACATCACCAATGGCGGGTTTGGCACCAGGCCCACCAGAGACTTTACCACCACGTTCTGCACTGCCGGTGTCGGTGGTGCTGGTTTCCAGGATGGGGATGATGACTAAACACAGCAGGGCCGTCTCCTGTTGGCGGCGGCCCGCGCTGCTTTTGCAACTACCGGTTCCTGTCAGACCCTTGCACACGGTGGAAGTTTCAGGACGAAGAGGAAGGAGGACGCAATGAAAGTCATCATTTTGGCGCAAGCTACTGAGAACCATACGGCGCCCATCAAATGGGCCTTGGAGCAGGCTGGATATCAAGTGGCTTGCTGGGGCGGACTTTCCTGGACTGAACAACAGCAAGCCTCTCTATCCCTGGACAAAGACGGACAAACAAGGATGGTGCTGGGCCCCTATTCAGTCGAGCCTGGAGATGCAGTCTGGATCCGCCGGCCCGATCTGCCCGCGCTTAATCCCAAGGTCGCGGAAGCCGACCGGAAATTTGCTGACCAGGAATACCATGCCTTTTATCACGCCATTGGTTACACGCTGGACGTGCTGCCGGTCTGGTGCATCAACAAATTTTCAGCGTCGCGCCTCATCCGTAATAAGGCGGTGCAACTGCATCTGGCCCGCGCCTGCGGCCTGAGAGTGCCTGGTACTGTCTTATCCAATTCGCCCAACTGTATCAGGAACTTCTTCGCCCACAAGACCGGCAGAACCATCGGCAAAGGGTTCACACCTCATGTATGGCAGCGGGACAATCAAGGCGGAGCTTCAGTCACGGAGACTTTTGAACTGACGCCTGAGCAGTTCCCGGCGGATGAAGTTCTCACCTTTGCTCCCGCCATCTATCAGGACATGGTAGTCAAAGAATTTGATGTCCGCATGGTAATCATGGGACACAGGCTCTATTCCTACGCGCTCTACAACCCCTTGAAAACGCTGGACTGGCGTCAGGATGCCGGAATGGGAAGGGTGGAAATGGAGATCGTAGCTACACCCCCTGATGTTGAAAAGGGAGTACTGGCGTTCGCCCAAAAAGCCAACGTCTGCTTTGGCTCGCTGGACTTTGCTGTGGATAGGGACGGGCATTGGTGGTTTCTGGAGATCAACGAACAAGGACAGTTCCTGTGGTTGGATCAGTTCAACCGGCAATCCAAACTTCAGGAAAAGTTCTGCGCCTTTATCACCGCTCCGGAAGGCTCAACTGCGCCGCTGGAAGAACGCGAAGGACTGTTCCCGCCCTTCTCTGATTACATCAAGCTATGTCGAGAGATGCACCAGAAGCTGGAACCAATCGATATGACGGCGGTCGTCGCTTCCTCGCCTTATATGTCGCGAGAGCCGTGAAATCTGTGCCAAACCTGGATGAGAAAAAGACAAGGAGAAAAAGATGACCAACTTGATTGACAACAGGGTGCTTTCCCGTAGTGGTGCCCGCGAACTGAGGGCCGATGAATTTGAATTCGTCAGCGCTGCGTTTGCGCACACCAACGTCTGCACTGCGCCCAACGTGGTGACTCTCACGGGCGACGCGGACGGCTGTGGTGGCGATGTCGACCACTCCTAGTCTCTAACTCGACTCTGCTTTGTAAATGCAGAATAAAAGGAGCAAACATGACCAACTTGAAGGACAACAGGGTGCTCTGTCGCAGGGGCGCCCGTGAGCTGACCGTAAACGAAACCGATTTCGTTGGCGGAGCAGCGCCATTTAATACGCTCGTTTGTACCATTGCCTTCGATATCAAAACCCAAACCCACACCGGCGGTGACGGCGATGGCTGCAGCGATCACGATTCTGACAACGCGTAGGCTTCGTTGATACACGAAGAACAGAAAGAGGAATGACTAGTCCTTAACTTTTGTCCAGGAAAGAGAAGGCGATCTCTAAAATCCAACAGGAGACAGAACATGTCCAAACCAGAGAAAAGAGTACTCAGCCGTAGAGGAGCTCGCATTGTGGATGAAAAAGAAACTGCACAGATCAACGGAGGCTTCGTGCACACGGAAACCGCGTGCACCCTCCCTGATGCCAGAGCCGCCAGTCTCGATGGCGATGCTTTCACTGGCGAGTGCATTTATCACTAGTTCTACCAACCCGGCACTCGGCGCTCCTGGCCGCGCCGGGCTGCCGGAACAATTTGAGAGATAGAGCGACAGGAGGGGACAATGAAAATCATAATCCTGGCCCCTGCGGGTGATAATCACACAGCTCCGATCAAGTGGGCCTTGCAGCAGGCCGGATACAAGGTGGCTTGCTGGGCCGGGCTTTCCTGGATTGAGAGTCGGCAGGCGTCACTGCTGTTTGACCAACAAACAAAGCTGACTCTGGGCCCCTATGAAGTGGAGGCCGGGGACGTCGTCTGGATTCGTCGGCCAGAACTTCCAGAGCCCAATCCCGAAGTGCTCGAAGCGGACAGGAAATTCGCCGATCACGAGTATCGCAATTTTTATCAGTCGATCGCTTACCTGTTGGAGGCCCTGCAGATACGGAGCATTAACAAATATTCAGCGGCACGGTTCATTAACAACAAAGGAGTGCAACTGCATCTGGCGAATGCCTGCGGTCTAAAGGTGCCGAAGACACTTTTGTCGAATTCTCCCCAGGCTACAAAGAATTTTTTCAGTTCCAGCTCCAGCCGCATGATCTGCAAAGCTTTCACGCCTCACTCGTGGGAGCGCCGGAGCCGTGGCGATCTTGCCATAACAGAAACGTTTGAGATCACCCGCAAGGAGCTGCCGGAAGACGAGATTTTCACTTTCGCACCGGGAATCTACCAGGACATGGTGGTGAAGCAATTCGATGTTCGCACTGTGCTCATGGGCGACAAAGTTTACTCGCACGCCCTGCACAATCCCAGAAAGGCGCTCGACTGGCGAGGGGATGCCTCCCGCGGACGAGTTGACGTAGGGATCATCGCCACACCTCGTGAGATTGAAGAGAAGCTGGTCGAATTCGCTCGAAAAGCCGGGATTTGCTTCGGCTCAGTCGATTTTGCGGTGGATATGGACGGCCAATGGTGGTTCCTGGAAATCAATGAAGAAGGCCAGTTCCTCTGGCTGGATCAAATGAACCCCGCAGCCAGAATGCAGCAGCGATTCTGCGCATTTCTTACCGGGCCAGAGGGTTCGACCGAATCCCTGGAGGACAGAGCAGGACTGTTCTCCTCGTTTTTAGACTACATAAATTTTCCGGACAAGGAGGATGCGACGATCGCTGCTCCCGTTCCGGTGGGAACGTTTTTATCGGTGGAACCGTGAAATCGGGATACCAGCGCCTTGCTACGCCAAAACCGCGCGCCAGCTGTCCGCGGTGGAAGTTGATTTCGTGAGCGGATGTGGAGGACCTCTGAATACGTTCGTGTGTACGGCGCCCGAGCGATAACCGCGACCGGCACTCGCTTTTGTAAAACCCACCACAAAAGGAGGAAAGATGAACTCAAATGACAACAGGGTGCTCTGTCGCAGGGGCGCCCGCGAATTGACCATGCCCGAAACTGAGTTCGTAGTTGGAGCCGGCGGATTTCATACGCTTGTCTGCACGGCCCCTATTGGCGCTCTCGCCGCAACTGGAACTACAACCGGGCCAGGCGATGGCGATGGCTGCAGCGACACCGACTCTGATCACGGATAAACGCTGGACAAAACATCCACAAAACTTCAAAGGCAAAAGGAGGAACGTATGTCAGACGAGAAGGAAAGAGTTCTGGGACGCATGGGCGCAAGGCAGTTGACCGCGGATGAAGTCCGTGTCGTATGCGGCGCCAGTGGAACTGGAACAGAGACCCTCTGCAGCTTCAACCCCATCACCAGGAAAATCGATGGAGACCTGCACGAGTGCGTTGCATAACCGCGCGTAGCGCGTATTTAGAAACAAACTGCTAACAGTGGGTGGGCTGAAGCCGCCCGCCCGCTTCCCAATAGAGGAAAAATCCCAAAGGAGGCCAGGCCATGACAAATCAGGAAGTCTATAGAGTACTCAGCCGCATAGGCGCTCGAGAGCTGACTGAGGAAGAAGAAAACAGAGTACAGGGTGCGATTGGTACTACCACCAAGTGCACCGCTGCCACGGCTACCAATCCCCATCCCGATGGGGACCATGGAGAGTGTGGTCATCTCTACTAGCGGGCCCATCTTTCAACTGTCTTGAGTTTTCCGGTCCCGGAAACTCAATGACCGCAAAAGGAGATAAACATGACAAACCAGAATGACAACAGAGTGCTCAACCGCAGGGGAGCTCGGTTGCTTTCCATCGCGGAGGCACGCAATGTAACCGGCAACGGCCACGTGCCTACCATCACTGTATGCACCTTCGATTTCAGGGCCCGAGCCGCTGACAGCGATATCGAAACCTGCTAGCGAAGGACCTCTAGCTCCATTTCATGGTGGTGAACGAACTCAAAGATGGTTCAAGGAGACAAAAATGGCATACGAAAAAGATGACAGAGTACTAGGCCGCCGAAATGCCCGCGTGATC
>DATDGH010000637.1:0-3922 GCA_036522215.1 Candidatus Angelobacter sp.
ATTTTCGACAAGTGGAGGAGAACGTCTTTATCGAACCGGAGACATCGTGAGGTGGCGCTCAGACAAAAAGCTGGAATTTTTCGGCCGGGTAGATGAGCAAGTAAAAATCCGGGAGCAGCGCATTGAACTCGGAGAGATTGAGACAGTATTGCGCCGGCAGGAAGGGGTTCGCGATGTTAAGGTCATCGTCCGTGAGGACCAGCCCGGGGATAAGCGTTTGGTGGCATATATAGTGCCGGAAACGAATGTAGAAGAGACCCGGCTTCCTGGCCAATTGCGGGCAGGCCTACGTGAAGAATTGCCCTCCTATATGGTGCCGTCGCATTTCGTGGTCATGAGCGCGCTGCCTATCAATGCGACTGGCAAGATTGACCGCTGCCAACTGCCTGCACCTGCCGACCCCAAGGCCCCCGTAGAGCCGGCCGTTACAGATGCCGCTACAGAAATGGAGCAGACGATCGCGCGCATCTGGAGTGAGGTGTTGCGGCTCGAAAAAGTTGGTGTTCACGATAACTTTTTTGACCTCGGCGGCGACTCATTTCTAAGCATCCGTGTACAAAGCGAGTTAGTGAAAGTTCTGGGACGAGAGGTCAAAGTACTCGAGTTGTTCAGGTTCCCGACCATCAGGGCACTGGCAGAACACCTGGCGGAAAAAACAACAGAATCCACGCAGGCATCTGCAGAAACTACTTCAAAAAGCAAGCAGATCCCATCAGCTTCACTCAATGCCGGTAAGGAACGATTGCAAAAGCAACTGGCACAACGCGCACCCCTGAAATCGCAAAGAGCATCGGTAAACGCCATTAACTAGAGCAGACAACAATGGCTGTAAGCAGAATCTTTTCATTGCGCCCCCTTTCAAAAATCGGGAGCTGATAACGTCTCGCGAACACAAGCATTTCTTAAATAAAGATACACACTTCCTAATGCAGTGCATTGAACACCTGAATAGGTGGAGGCTTTTTCTGTGGCATCCGACAACAAATTAACTGGTCTGGAGATTGCCATCATCGGCATGGCAGGACGTTTTCCCGGCGCGGGAGACCTGCGCCGGTTTTGGCAAAACCTGGCAGAAGGGCGGGAGTGCATTTCGTTCTTCTCAGAGAAAGAACTGTTGGCATCCGGCCTGGGACTTGAAGAGATCAGGCGTCCAGAGTATGTGAAAGCCCGCGGAATCCTTGAAGATTGTGAATCGTTCGATGCTGGATTTTTCAGATTCACGCCCAGGGAAGCAGAGTTTATTGATCCCCAGCAGCGCCTCTTCCTGGAGTGTGCATGGGAAGCTTTTGAAGATGCCGGTTATGTTCCCGACGCATTTGCGGGGCTGATCGGTGTGTTTGCCGCTGTCGCTACCAGCACCTATTTCTTTTCGCAGATCATACCTGCGATGGGAAGCGGCTTCGCGTTCAGCGACGCCATGTCTATATTGAGCAACGACAAAGATTTCCTGCCTACCCGGTTGTCTTACAAGCTGAATTTGAGAGGACCCAGTGTTGCCGTGGGCACCGGGTGCTCAAGTTCGCTGGTTGCAACTCACATTGCCTGCAAGTCGCTGCTGGCTGGAGAGTGCGATATGGCACTAGCAGGTGGCGTCTCCATCCACTTTCCAATCAAAAGCGGGTACAACTTTCAAGAAGGCGGAGTTGTGTCACCCGATGGCCACTGCCGTACCTTCGACGAATGTGGGAAAGGCAGCGTTTTCGGCAGCGGGATCGGGGTTGTCCTTCTCAAGCGACTGGAGGACGCTCTTAACGGCCGCGATCCCATTTATGCAGTCATCAAAGGATCGGCGACCAATAATGACGGATCGCGCAGAGTCGGCTTTACCGCGCCGAGCATTGAAGGGCAATCTGAGGTAATCGGCCTGGCGCGTCTGATGGCAGGCGTCGATGCCAGCTCTATTAGTTATATCGAGACCCATGGTACGGCAACGCCAATCGGCGATCCCATCGAGGTGCAGGCGCTGATAGAAGCATCCGCAAATTCACATATTCCAAAAAATTCCTGTGCGATAGGTTCAGTCAAAACCAATATCGGACATACGGCTGAGGCATCAGGTATTGCGGGATTAATTAAGACTGCCCTGGCCCTTAAGCATCGGAAGATCCCCGCAAGCTTGCACTTCACCAAGCCGAATCCCAAGCTCGGACTGGAAGATAGTCCCTTCTATGTGAATGACAGGCTAAAAGATTGGAAGTCACAGGGTCCACCATTGCGCGCCGGAGTGAGTTCATTTGGCATCGGAGGAACGAACGCGCACGTGGTGCTCGAAGAGGCGCCTCAATCGGTTGTCCATGGATCACACCGCAAATACAGCATCCTCACTCTCTCTGCCAGAACAGCGTCTGCACTGGAGACATATACCGATCAGATCTGCACCTTTCTATCCGAAAACCCGATTGTTCCTCTGCCGGACGCAGCTTTCACCCTTCAGGCAGGCAGGAAGTCTTTCGATTACCGCAAGGTGCTTGTCTGCGACAGTGTGGATGATGCAGTCCAATCCCTGAAAGGCCGCGACCGGCAGAGAATTTATTCCAGCGTCAGGCCGCCCCTGGAAGCCCCGAATATCGCGATCATGTTTTCCGGCCTCGGCGATGATCACGCCGGTATGGCCGCCACGCTCTATCAGACAGAACCGTTCTTCCGGACGGAGTTAGACCGCTGTTTCGAATTGCTGAAGCAGGAACTGAATGTGGATTTCCGTACCATCCTGCAAGTAGATTCGGCTTCCGCCAACACAAAGACTTCAGCAGTAAACAACGGGCCTGACCTTCGTCGGATGCTGAACCGGACTGGTAGCACGAATGGCACACCTGCCGAGCGCATGCGCACGGATTTCGCCCAGATTGCCCTGTTCATTACGGAACTTGCTCTGGCACGGCTGTGGATGCACTGGGGGCTGAAACCCAAAGCCCTGATTGGTTACAGTCTAGGAGAATTCACTGCCGCCTGTGTAGCGGGCGTTTTTTCCGTTCCGGATGCAATCAAGATCGTAGCCGCGCGCGCGAAATTGATCCAGTCGCTTCCACCCGGAGCCATGCTGGCTATACCTTTGCCGGAACAGGAAGTGCGGGAACTTGCGGACGCCGAGTTGCGTGTGGCGGCAATCAATGGGCCAGCACTCACCGTTTTAAGCGGGCCGGTTGGAAGCGTTGAGGAGTTGCAGTCGCGACTTAAATCCAACGGTATAGAGACACGCTACGTCAACACCAGTCACGCGCTGCATTCGCATGCGATGGCACCCATCACAGAAGCTTTCATGGAGGCACTGAAGCAATTCCCGACGCAGCCTCCGCAGATACCCTATGTCTCAAACGTCACCGGGGATTGGATCAAGGCGGAGGAGCCACGTGATCCCGAGTATTGGGCCCGGCATCTGTGCGGAACGGTGCGCTTTGGAGCAGGTGTTGAAAAGCTCCGCCAAAGCGGAACGCAGATCTTTGTGGAAGCAGGCCCCGGCCAGACGCTGTGCAGTCTCGTACTACAACACCCCGCCTGCCACACTAAAGAACGCGCTGTAGCATTACAGTCGCTTTCCAGTATCTACGACGCTGCCGACGACAGTGCTGTCCTGCTCTCTAGTCTTGGAAGGCTCTGGTTGGAAGGGTGGACCCCGGATTGGGAGTCGTTTCACGAACAAGATCGCCGTTCGCGCATGTGGCTACCAACCTATCCCTTTGAGCGAAAAGTGTACCGGGTGAAGCCGGTGGGTAAATCGCCTGGTATACCGAAAATGGCCTGTGCGATTTTCCCGCAGCCTGCGTCTGGCCAGGAAGAGGAGCCCCAAGAAAAAAGCATTGTTGCTTCACTCGAGACCAATTCCCAAACCATGCGCGGAATTGATGATGACACGGGGGAGGAGGGTGAGCAACTTGTTTTACCGGAAACCGAGTTGCAACAAAAAGTCGCCGCCCTCTGGTAT
>DATDGH010000638.1:0-6977 GCA_036522215.1 Candidatus Angelobacter sp.
GTTTAAACACCGAGCCAAAGCTGCCTGAAGCCATGAAAGAAGACGCTGTGCCGTAAAGATTGCCGGCAGCGTCCATAATCAAAGGGGCAAGTGGACCTGACCCATCGCTGCCCCCGGTGAAGCTATACAGGACGGTCTCATTGCCAACCGGATCAAGCTTGAACACGTTGCCAAGTCGCGCCGCGCCGCCACGGAAAGCGGTGCCATAGAGGTTGTTCGCGGCATCCATGATCAGGCCTGCGGCAGGGATGCCTTCGAGCGCCTCATTTCCCCCATCATCGCCCCCGGTAAACGAATGGAGCACGGTGAGGTTGCCGGAGGGGTCGAGCTTGAACACGGTTCCAACGCCCGCGACGCCTCCACTGCCGGTGGTGCCGTAGAGGTTGCCCGCAGCGTCCATGATCAAACCTGCGGCAGGATTTCCTCCATCGGCGAGCCCAGTAAATTCATGGAGCACTGTGAGTCTCTGCGAAGTGTCAAGCTTGAACACGTTTCCACGGTCGGCAGCGCCTCCGCGGAAAGTGGTGCTGTAAAGATTGCCGGCAGCGTCCATAATCAGAGGTGCAGAGGGCTCCCTTCCATCGGGGCCCGAGAAGCTGTGCAGCGTCGTTTCATTGCCGGAGGCATCAAGCTTGAACACGGCTCCTGGTCCGAAATCGCCTCCAAAGCCGGCGGTGCCGTAGAGGTTGCCCGCAGCGTCCATGATCAGACCTGCGGTGGGATTCGCCCCATCGCTGCTGCCTATGAACGAATGCAACACGGTAAGATTGCCGGACGGGTCGAGCTTGAACACAGTCCCACAGCCAAAATTTCGGCAGAGGCCCGCACCGCCTCCATTGACGGTGGTGCCGTAGAGGTTGCCCGCCGCATCCATCACCAAACCTCCGGCTGGAAATGCGCCATCTCCTCCGGAGAACATATGGAGCACGGTTTCATTGCCTGAGGGATCAAGCTTGAATATGGTCCCACAGCCCACGTCGCCAAAGACACTGCAGTTGGTCGACCCGCCGAACGCAGTGGCGCCGTAAAGATTACCCGCTGCGTCCCTCAGCAGAGGTGCCACCGGAATTGCCCCATCGGCGCTGGAGCCGGTGAAGCTGTGAAGTAGGGTGAAGGTCGGCGTCTGCGCCCGCGTGGCTACTGCCGTGGCCAACACAAGCACAAGGGATACTGCCGCAAGCTTGCCTGATGGTTTTTTCATGTCTTCTCCTTGGTCATTCGTGACTCGGCGTCAGTGGCTCGGCTGGCGAACCTGCGATTGGCGTCCAAAACGCAGGGGATCGGCGCCATGCTTGCAGCAGTTCCAAATGGAGTCAATAGCTGCAGCCCGGAAATGATATGAACTTGGTATGAAATCAGTGCCAAAGCCCGTATTTCTCGGGTCAAACTTAGTTTTGTAGGGATTTAGGGAAGCAGGTTGCCGACGGGGACGAACTCGGATTTGCATCCCACCAGGCATCGGACTTTTTGGAATGCGGCCTGTTCTTCTGCAGTAAGAGAATGCGCATCTTTGGAGTTTTGATAGAAGCGGGCATGGGCGCTCCGAAATTCGTCCCCCCCGGCATAAGCCGCAATCAAATGAAAATTTTTGTCGAATTCATACCAAATCCGACAACCCATGGGGGCAGTGCATTCCAGCACAGTAAGTCGAATCTTGCCATGGTCCACGGTGGGCTCAGTGGCAATATTGAATTGAAAGAGCGCTCGGTTTAAATCGCTCCTCGGAAAAAGCACGCGAAGCCTCTCCTGGGCGACTCCCATTCCGTGGATTTGAAATTCCGGCCGGACCTCGGTGGAAGCGCCAAATACCCGGTCAGGATCAAGCACCACCAAGGTCGCTTGATGATCATATCCATTGGCGATTCCCGTAGTGATGATCTCTTCTCTTCCGTTGCCATCCAGATCGCCTGGCACTACGGAGTTTAAACCCCCAGAGTGCCAGTACTCGGAAAGCAATTTGCCGTTGGAATCGAGGAGCGCGATCTGGCTGGGCCACCAGGGATCATGGCCGCTCGCAACCACGATTCGAGGAGGTTTCTTGTCCGTTGCCTTCAATACAGCCAAAGACAGAATCTTGAACGTCGCCGGACTCCCATTGAGTTCCGGCAGTTCTCTCCCCGGAGTCCAACGCCATTTCTCCTTGCCTCCACCGGAATAGCAGATCAAGGTCGACGAGTGCGGCTCCCGACGATCAGCCGGTGAATGGGCGAAAAGAACGCTGCTATGGCCTTCACCCTCAAGGTCGCCAATCCAGATGAGCGGCGCCTTGGCTTTTTCGTCGTACCAGTCGGGCGCGAATCCTTCAGGAAAGGTTTTTCTCCAGAGTTCCTTTCCTTCCGCATTCATAACCACCAGGGTCGAGCCGTCCAGTCGCGCAAATTTGGGCTTATCATTCGCCGTTAGAGCTCGAGAGGTAATGTATGCCGCGATGGCAAGAGCGGCGCCAAGCACGGCGATCAGGGTGATTCTTTTTGGACCTCTGCGAGGATTCACTTGCAGGGTCGACACATGATCCCCAGCAGCGGCGTCCTTTGTACCGTCAGGAGGTATGGCTACGATCCAGCGCTTTTCCGGTGTTCCGTCTGCGGCGGGCACAGAACGATTGGGAAGCCTAATCCGGATGGGATCGGTTTTGCCTTCGCGTTCATAGTAGACTTCCAGCGCATGCCGCAGCCGGTTCATCTCTGTGGCTACGTCGGCGGACCGCTTGGTTTTGATCTCGTTCGGCCACAGTTCCTGAATTACCAGATCGGGACTCAAGGCGGCTTGCGAATCCATGTTCTTCGATAGCACTCCCAGCAGCTTGCGAAGCTGGCCCTTGGTGGCGAAGCTCTGGCTATGCAGGACTCTCTCGATCTGCCCGCGGATAGCGCTGGGGTCCATGGTTTGATAAGGCCATAGTATGCACTGAGAACAGAGAAGAGGGAACAGGTTACAGGGAACAGGGAAACCAAACTAAAAGCAAAAGCAAATCCGATATCGGAACCCGATTCAGGATTCACACAGACAGGTCTTGCCTGGCATTCCTGGCCCAACCTTCAAAGCATGATGACCCGCACCCCGCCAAGTCCGGGCAATCCACCAGTTAAACGCGAGGGTGAGCGCCGCTCAAGCCGCTATTACGCGGGCAAAGATTTCGCGGTCGACATTTCCTCCGCTGAGAATCACGCCGACCCGCTTATCTCTCCACCCATCTCGCTCCTTCAGCAAGGCAGCCACAGCGGCAGCTCCTGCGCCTTCAGCGACGTTGTGGGTGTCGCTGAAGATTACGCGCATGGTATCTTCGATCTCGGCATCGGTTACCTCGACTACCTTATCCAGTTCGTGGCGCAGAATTTCGAATCCAGCGGGATGTGGCCGAGAGATGGCAACGCCATCTGCAATGCGAGTTGTCGATTTCTTTTCGACCAGGCGTCCTTGAGCAAATGAGAGCGCGTAAGCGGGAGCGCTGGCCGAAACTACGCCGATGACTCTGGTTTGCAGATTCAGCGCATTGCGGGCAGCGGCAACGCCGCAGGAGCCAGATCCCCAGCCGATGGGAACGAATACCGCATCCAGCGGAGGCGCCCCACGGAACAATTCCAGCGCGTAACTTGCTACGCCATGCACGAGCAGTAGATCAAATGCCGGTATGCATACCAGTCCGCGGTCGCGGGCGAGAACATCGGCGTGGTGGTCCGCAGCGTGGAAATCGTCCCCATGTTCCACCACCTCCGCGCCCAGGGCGCGCATGGCAGCATTTTTATCGCGGCTGTTGCCGTGCGGCACAACCAGAACAGCCGGAAAGCCAAAACGGCTTGCGGCGAAAGCCAGCGACTGGCCATGATTGCCACGTGTGGCAGAGATTATGCCTTTGGCCTCAGGATGATTGCGCCGAAGCCAGTCCATGTAGACAATCCCACCGCGCACTTTGAAGGCGCCTATTGGCGTGTGATTCTCATGCTTGATCCAAACTTCGCAGCCGGCGCGTGCATTGACCAGTGGCCACGAGTACTGTGGAGTAGGCGGAACAAATCGGTGCACCAACTCGGCTGCGGACTCAAGCTGGGCAAGAGAAGGCAAAGTTGAAGCAGTAGCAAGCGGCATGTGAGGAAAGATGATGCGGATGACAAAAAAGCCGCAAAAAAAGTAGAGTGTGCTTCAAAAATAGGGGTTTGAAGGGGCACGGCTTCAGCGGGGTCCCCGACACGCGCCGCTTTTGCGCGTGTTGAGGTGTGAGTGAGCGCGGCGAGGGTCGAAGAACTGCGTGTGACGGTCTGAATAACTACGTTACTACGGTCATGTTGTTAAGAGCTTTCTAATGGAGTCCAATACTCTGAGCCCGGCGCCCGGAAAAAAGACGATATGAAACGAGCGAAGATACTTTGTCTGGCCATGGTGTTGTCCATGGCGTCGTTGTGCGCGGCGCGCGATCTGGCTGTAATTACCGACAAAGGCAACGTCACCTCCACCGTAAGCAGCACGGAACTGTTGAAGCTGCTCAAGAACGATATGCAGAAGTGGCCGGATGGAAGGAAAGTCATGATTTTCCTGAGCAATCCTTCCTCCTCCGATGCGTGGCTGCTCTTCCAGAAGATCTACAACATGTCAGTGGAGGAGGCCCGCAAATTCGCCAATACGCATAAAGACAGCATCGTGCTGATGGGTGGGGATGATCTGGTTCTGAAAGCTGTGGCCCAGCAGCCGGGATCGATCGGTGTGGTGAACGTCTATTCGTTGAATAGCTCGGTCAAGGTGATGAAGGTAGATGGCAAGCTTCCTTTCGAGCAGGGGTATCTTCTTCATGGCAATTAATAGCAACATGAAACCCGCACGATTTTCACTGTTGGTCCTGTGCGCAGCCCTGTATTGTTCAACCGCGGCCCTGGGCGCCAATGAGAGCGCCAGGAAGAGCGCAGCCGAGACGCTGCCGGTCACAACTTCGTCTGCCGCTGCCGCCCGCTACTACGAGAACGGGATGGTGCACTATGAGAACCATCGCTGGAACCTGGCGTTAAACGACTGGCATGAAGCTGTCCGGCTGGACCCTAAATTTGCCCTGGCCTATACCTGGATTTGCATGACGACAGTCGATCCCGCGGAAGAAAGCAGCAATCGTGCCCTGGCAAAAACGACGGTTGCCAATAAGACGCCGGGAGAGCAGTTGATGGTGCGGTGGCTGGCGGGTATCCACGAGAACAACTACGTGGATGGTATTTCCGCCATGAACGATCTGCTGGCGCTGTATCCCCATGACAAGCGTCTGAATTTCCTGATGGCTTACTGGCTCTACAAGCAGGACCAGTACGATTTTGCAGAAAAACTCACGCTCAAGGCGCTGCAGGAAGACTCTACCTATGCCACGGCCTACAACCAGTTGGGATATCTCTACTCGCGTCGCGGTGACTACGATAAAGCCCTTGAGGCCACAGGCAAGTATGTCGAGTTGCTGCCCAACGAGCCTAATCCGCACGATTCGTACGCCGAAATGCTGCGCTTGGCCGGACGTTTTGATGAGGCCTTGCAGCATTACCGCCGAGCGCTGGAGATTGATCCTACTTTTTATATTTCCCAGAAAGAACTGGGAGAGACTTACGCGGTCATGGGCGATGGCGAGAAGGCCCGATTTGAATATGCGAAGGCGGTGCATGAGGCGCCCAGTAACGGTCTGAAGGCAGAATATCTGCAAAAGTCTGCCATGACTTACGTCCGCGATGGCCAATACGAAGCCGCGGACAAAGCATTTGTGGATGCCGCGCAGAAAGCCCATGCCATGGAACAGTGGCTGTGGGAAGCGCGCGCCTATCGCATTATGGCTATGTATGGGCCCGATCCGGCCAAGGCGGCCAGGGACCTTGCTCACGCTGAGGAATTGCTGGAGGCACACAAAGATATTGTGGACCAGGCCGACCTGAACGAAGAGGCAGCACGCATCTGGCGTGTCCGCGTGGAGCGAGATGTGGCTGCTGGTAATCAGGCTGATGCGGTCCAGGCGGTAAGCAAGCTGGAACGCATGGCAAGCTCTGGTGGAAGCATCAACATTGAGCGTACCTGGCACGGCGCGGAAGGAACCCTGTTGCTGTCTCAGAAAAAGTATATCGCGGCTATGCCACACTTGGAAGCTGATTTTGCCAATCCAATTTCTTTAAAGCTGCTGGTTACGGCATGCGAAAAGAGCAAAGCAAAAGCAAGGGCCGCTGCGTTGCGGCAAAAACTGATCGCATGGAAGATACCCAGCATCGAAGAGGCCCTGGTGGTTCCCGGCATGCGTGCACAGAAAGCTCCAGTGGTCTCGAAGAACCAGTAACTCTTCCACCACGACGATCCTGGCAGTTTGCCGGTCAAAATAGCCGCGGTAATCCTCCAGCAGGGATAGGTCATCCAGATAACCAACTAGCCAAGGGGCTTTGCCCTTGATATCCCTATCCATTGTGAGATTTGGTTTGGGTTTTGATTTTCAATTACCAAATTACCAACTTACCCAATTACCGGGGCCCCCGACGCGCTTCGCGTGGCGGGGTGGGAGTTACCAAGTTCGCGGCGAGAACGGGACTGTTTGCATCAACAACGAGTACAAAATTCTCGTTATCGCGTGCACAACGGCCTAAATCATCTAGGCTGGCTACAGGGCTCATGGGAGTTGTCAAAAAGCATGATAAATCACAGATTCCATTAGGGTTTGACTTGAAATTACTGTGACAACATTTCTATTGACTTTTATTGACGTTCGTGCAATTCTGGATATGTAGACCTAAGATAGATGATCTGCCGGGTGACGGGGCCGACCGCCGCGTGATGCAGGCGGCCTTAGTGTATCCAGACTCCCCAAGCCGATAGTCCGAGCTTCGCCCCAAACCACTGCCAATATCGCCTCCATGCTTTGCCATCTCGAAATTCGCCTTTGGTGTGCCTGGTCACGGAGCGCAGGACGCAAATTTGGGACATTGCTCCAGCCTTTCGACCTTATGAGCCGCGATCTCAAGCTCGCTGACGGCAAG
>DATDGH010000639.1:0-9890 GCA_036522215.1 Candidatus Angelobacter sp.
TCTCTTCCAACCGCAATCGAGCTCTTGGATTTGCTGTTACACGTGTATCGGAGAATTACGTACTCTCTTCTTAAAATCCATGTTCGAAGGCCGCAAGTACCGGCTGCATCTTGCTCCTGGAGGTTCTTCAGCCATAGCCCCGGCTCTTGCCCGCTCTGCCTCTGCTGAAACTCCAACTTCTCCCGGGAGCGAGGGTCCCAGGTTGCCATCCACCAGTCATAATCGCCCTTATGAAGGGCCGAGAGCTGCGAGATCAAAGCTGCTTCCGGAGTGGCAATCTTGGTGGGACGCTGAGTAACATAAACAATCGGAACTACCGGCTGATATTGCCTTGAATGGTAAACATAATGCATCGTGGCGGTGAACGTACGAACTACCGGAGGAGATTGAGCTATTTGAGCTTGAGGAGTAGAGAATCCTGACAGTCTCCAAAACAGCAGAATTCCTATTGCCAGCGAAACCAACGACTTCATTCCATAGTCCTTTCAACGTGCTGTTGTCCCGTGACCCAGGGAGATTCCAATAAAAGAATGTCCCTGGACAGATCTTGTGTTCCCAACCAGCGTCCTTCGACTAGGTGAAATACTGAGGGTAGTTCTATCTGGCCGATGTCTTTACCTGCATCATCTACTATTCGGTAGGTCAGAATTACATACGGACCCGTCTGAATACGACGCACCATGGTCATTTTGCCGGCCTCCAGAATTCCTTTCCATTGATCGATTACAGCGCTTAACTCCTGGTGATGTTCCTTAGCCCGCTGTTCCATAAGTGACTTTGACAACTCGTCCCAGGTTGTGAGCCAGCCTTCGTAGTCCAATTGCCTCATTGCCGCCCCGCGCGCAATCATGGCTGATTCCGGAGATGTGAATTCCCACCGATTCTTCGGCAATGCCTCAAGTGAATACGAAGGCATAAACTGCCGCTCTTGATATATGTAGCTGTACTTGAGCGTGACGGTGTGTTGGTCGCTAGGTTGAGCGGGATATGCAGGGGTCAACCATTCCTGGTCGGGGACTGCCGATAGCAAACTTATTGCCGGCAGCAACATGATCATGATCGAAAACGATATAACTGCATTTCTCATAAGGAGCTCGGGAGTGGTATCACAATTGAACCGCCAATTGTTTTCGGGTCGAATAAAACTATTTGTTTAGAGTACGAGTAATCCAGGAATGTACCTTCGAAGAACTGCAGTGTAACCCCAGCAGTGAGGCCTCCCCATTGCACGGGATTGAACGTGATGGAATCGCACTCTGGAGTAAAATTGACATCAAACGACGTTCCAAACCCGGCTGTAATTTTTGCCAGGGTACAGGTCTTGGTATGAGATGGGCCACACGTCGGCGGAATCAGTGGATTGGTAACGTCTCCAAATAGATTGAAGTTAAATTTGGCGCTGCCTTTTCCGCCAATTTTCCAGCATATCGGGTTGCCGCAATCTTTTTCCGTCGAGGCTGAGGCTGATGCGCCAAGGCTACCAGTTACCTCTACGCCGTAGCCTATCCTGAAGTCGGTGTTGAATATCCTGTGACCTATAACGGCCGTCCAAGGCGGAAACGATGGACGGAAGGGTTTGGCAGTCACGAATGTTGTCTCCAGAGTACCCTGGACGGTCTTCTTAGTACCCATGCTTTTAAGATCTTCGCAACACTTATCTTGACTCGACAGCTCGAGGGATCCTCCGAATTCTGGTAGCGAGATTTCATCACCGAGCCCAAGGAAAGCTACAAACTCTGAAACCCTCTCGATGAATTTACTCAATGCATTCAAGCTATAAGACGTCTTGACTTCATGACCATCTTCTATCTTTGTTCCCTTGCAGACGCCCCCTGTACACACGTCATTGTCTGTGCAAAAGATCCCGTCATCACAGGTCGTGCCATCAGGCTTGTCGGTTAAACCTCCGCAGGTGCCTCCATTGCAAACGCCGGGGTTCTTGCAACTGTTCGCTCCAACCGATGTCGAACCACATTGATTTCCATTTTGGCTTGGGTCAGCCACACAGCCATTGATCTGGCAAATCTGACAGTCTGGGCAATCGGCAGTGGTTCCAACCAACTGCGGATTGCCCCCACAATGCCATCCGCCTTTCACAATCCCTACACCCGGATCAGACTTAATCACGCTTCCGTCTTTGCTAACCGTTCCTGTCCCAATCGCCACAAAGCTGCCCAAATCGTGATCAAAGGAGTACATCTCAGTGACTTCGCCGGGGCTGAGTCCGTCCACATTGGGAAGTGTCATCGGAGCGGGAGGATTGAAATGTGCGCCTGCTGGCTGAATGGAAACGATGAAGCGCGGCTGCTGGCCAAAGTTGGGCGTCATCGGCACCTTGTCCGCATGAACGACTGTGACCGACACTAGGCCGCTCTTGCTGCCATCTGGGAAAGTCACGGAGCCGGGAGCAATGGTCAGCGAGAATCCGGGCACATCAGGCAACGTCAACGTTCCACCGTGGGTTACATCGATCTGGAGGCCGTGTGGCAAATCCAGTGGCAGGAGGTAAACCGGCATTCCCAAGGTATTGTTCTGGCCAGAGACGGTTACCAGTTCATATTCCAGCTTGGGCCAGGTTCCAGGGCGGGCGGCGGTTGCGCCATCGGCGATGAGCTTCACTCGGCCCACCGGAACGCCGGTCAGCAGGAACTGGCCTTGCTGATCCGATTGTGTGGTGAGCGAGGTTCCATCGACCTGGAGCGTGACTCCCGCAATGGGAATGTTGGTGTTGTCTAACGCCACGCCGCTGATGCTGGTTGCGGCGGGATCGCCAGCCACACGCCCCGACGCAGTGAAGGTCGCAGGAAAACCCTGATTGCCGTCAAAATCGGCGGTGACGCGGTTGTTGTGAATCCCTTCTTGCTGGCCCAGTGTCAGAACAGCCATGGCGCGACCGTCACTGTCCGTCTTGACAGTGATGGTGGTGAACTGAGTTTGCGAGGGAATTGGGTTGGTTTGGATGCCCTGGTTGACGAAGACGCCTCCACCGTCGTTAACGGTGAAGTTCACGCGGATGTTGGGCAGGCGATTATGTCCTGGATCGGTTATGACTACAACAAACGGATGCGGCAGAGCCTGACCTGTCGCGCCAACTTGATTGTTGCCGGAATCCACGCTGATCAGGCCCGGTGTGGTGGGCAAGGAGATAGCGCCGAAGTTTACCTGGCCGACAAAATTTGCTGCGGTGGCACTTACTGTATTGTTGCCGGCGCCAGCGCGCATCCCCAGCGTCCAGGTCACCTGTGCCATGCCATTGCTATCGCTCTGCACCACCAAGGTTGGTCCGCCGTTGGTGCCGGCAATCGGATTTCCGGAAAGCGTCCCATTACTTCCTGTGACTTTGAAGACGACGGCCTGTCCCGAAACGGGCTTGCCTGTGCCATCTTTAAGCTGCACTACGAGGGGCGCAGCCAGCAGAGTGCCGATGGTTCCACTCTGGCTGTCGCCTGACACCAGATTGATCGTGGGCTGGCTGATGGCCGCCTTCTGCACTACCGTAATGCTCACGCTAGCCTGGTTTCCCGCCAAGTCCGTGCCGACAGCGGTGATGGTATTTGCTCCCGGTGAGAGCGGCACGGCGTGCACCATGTAGTTGCGGTTCAGAACCTGGGCCGCGATGCCATTCACGCTGACGCTGGCCTGCTGGCTGTTCACCGTTCCCGGAACAATATCGTTGATCAAACCGGATACGGCGATGGTGGACGCCGTAGTGACGGTGCCATCCGCAGGCGAGTCAATCGTGACGTGGGGTGGCGTGGTATCGAGAGAGATGCTGATGGTCGCGGTCCCCGGTGTTCCTCCATTGCTCTGCGCCACTACGGTGATGGTATTTCCGCCCTCTTTCAGCGGCACGGGAACGGAGAAGTTGCCGGAACTCAGCGAAGCGCCAATCCCGTTGACGTTTACCTGGGCGTTGGGATCGCTCACTGTGCCGGTCACTGTCACCGGGGTGGTATTCACCACGCTGAAGTTGGTGGGCGAGTTGATGGTAATGGTCGGCGTGGCGGAAAAACTCACTGTTATGCTGGATGTAGTGGTGTTGCCGGCCACGTCCGTAGCCACCACGCTGAGGACGTTGGCGCCGGCGCTCAGCGATACTCCGCAGGTGAGAGCGGAGCCGCTGACCTGGGCCGCGACTCCATTGCAGGTGACTCCCGCAACTCCGGAGAGCGCATCTGTTACCGTGCCTTCGAGCGTGACTGTGGGCACAATCACCAATGTCCCGTTCTGGGGTGAGGTGATCGTCAAGAGCGGTGGAGTCTTGTCGATATTGACGGTTGCCGATGAGTTAGCAGTGTTCCCTGCCCGGTCTCGCGCAGTACCTGAGATGGCCTGGTTTGCGCCTTCGGTCGAAACCGCAACCTGGGCCGGACAAGAAGCTACGCCGCTCAGCGCGTCCGAGCAGTTGAAGTTGACGGTCACGTTGGTATTGTTCCAGCCGGCCGCATTGGGCGCAGGCGAAACGGTTGCCGCAACCACCGGAGGCGTTTCATCAATGTTCAAGACCGCCTTGGTGCTTGCGGTATTTCCGGCCTTATCCGCCGCGCTACCGCTGACGGCCTGATTAGCCCCTTCCGTGCTGACCGTTTGCGGAGTAGGACAAGTAGCAACACCTGACAAAGCATCAGCGCAAACAAAGGTGACCGTTACGGTCGAGTTGTTCCAGCCATTCTGATTGGGAGCGGGGCTGGAGGATGCGCTGATCGTGGGGGACGTTTCATCAATATTGACAGTGGCGGAAGCAGTGCTGGAGTTACCGGCAATATCGGTAGCGGCGCCTTTGGCCGCCTGCCCTGCGCCTTCTTGGGTAAAGGTCACAGGCGAAGCGCAGCTCGCCACGCCGGACAAAGCGTCGGAACAGTTGAAATTGACGGTGACGCTCGAGTTGTTCCAGCCAAAGGAATTGGCCGCCGGAACCAGGCTGGCGGTTATCAGCGGTGGAGTCTTATCAATGTTGAGTACAACAGAGGCCGTCGCCGTGTTACCAGCCTTATCAGAGGCCGTGCCGGAAATATTTTGATTGGCCCCTTCTGCGCTTACGGTGTTGGCCTGTGGGCACACGGCGACGCCAGAGAGGCTATCGGTGCAGGTAAAGGTGACATTAACGCTCGAGTTGTTCCATCCTGCGGCATTCGCTGTAGGCGTGGCCTGAGCGCTGATTTTGGGCGGTGTCTTATCGATATTGACTGTAATGCTGGTGGAGGCCATATTACCGGCTTTGTCCACGGCGGTTCCGGCAGCAATCTGGTTTGCCCCTTCAGCGTTCAGGCTCTCAGGCGCCGTGCAAGTAGCTATGCCGGAAAGCGCATCCTGGCAATTGAAGGTGACGGTAACCAGCGCATTGTTCCAGCCAAAGGTATTGGCGGGAGGTACAGCACTGGCAGCGATCGTTGGCGCCGTCTTGTCCAGGTTGATCGTGACAGAGGTTGAAGCAAAATTGCCTGCCTTATCAGTAGCTGTCCCGCTGATGACCTGCTTAGCCCCTTCTGTGCTCAGAGTGACGGGCACGGGGCAAGATGCGATGCCGGACGTCTTATCTGAACAAGTAAAGCTGACAACTACATTCTTGTTGTTCCAGCCGAAAGTGTCTGCAACCGGCGTGGCCAAAGCGGAAATGACTGGAAGATCATTGTCTACGCCAATGACCGAGACCGTGATCGATACACCTCTTTTCCCGCGGGCCTCCACCGCAATCGTGTTCGATAGCAGTAGTTGAACCGTCTTTTCAATGACTAGCACAAGACTCGAATTCTTGTCCCGGTCATGTTCATGTTGAATAAAGTCGTCAAAATCAATGATCTCTTTGCCGTTCAGGGAGATCCTGGCGCGTGCTCGAGGATCGCCTTCGTCTGAGTCCTGGTCCTTGTCCTCATCCATTCTGGGAGCTTCCACATGGAGGGTGTATTGCGTGTTCGGGTTCAAGATGGAAAAACTTTTTGTGACCGTGACCGCTTTGCCCTTGTCACGTGTGTAGGATTGGGGGCCAAAGGGGGGCCAGGTGCAGACAGGCTGGCCGCAATTGCCGCCTGTAAAAGGAACGGGAGCAGGAGTTGCACCTGCCCCATACCCGCTAGCTGCAGCGGCCCAAAGCCAGAGAAGCGCTGCAAGATAGGTGCCCCGAGCTATGCAATTCGTTGTGCTGATTGACGCCATTTCTCTTGTTGTCGAAGTCTCTTCAAAAGGTTTGTGGTTGATCTTCAATTGCGCAATTAGTCAATTACTAATGACGTTTACTGCCCAGACATTACGGTTTGAGTTTTGGCCAATTCAGCTTCAATGACTTGTTTGAACGTGGCTAGAGGCTGTACTCCATCGATTCGTTTTTCATTAATGAAAAACACCGGGACGCCGTACACGCCCTGGCGCCGGGCTTCACCAGCATCTTCATCCAGCACGGTCTGGTAGAGCTGTCCATCTATCGCGGAGGTGAACTTGCTCTGGTTCAACCCGAGGGTTTTTGCCTCAGCAATCAGATCATCCCGGGTCATTTTGTTTTGGTTTGTCAGGATCAACTGCTGCATCTGCCAGAATTTTCCCTGTGCGCCGGCCGCCAGCATTGCCTGGTGCGCCATCGCTGCATGGACGTGAAACTCCATGGGCAGATTTTTGAATGTCAGCCTGATCTTTTCCGGATAAGTCGCCAGGAGTTGAGCGACAACCTGTGCTGCCTGGGAACTCAGCGGACTTTCCAGGTCACCGTACCAGGTGAGGGTGACAGGCGCATTTTCCGGCCCTTTGGTGGAGAAGCTGTGCTTTGCGGGCCGCGCAGGTGCAGGGCGGATTGCCTCGTTCGCCGGCTTAACTGCCGAAAGCGCAGTTGTCGCCGCGGTAACCCGATTTTGACCGCCGCTATTGAGCTCCGCTTCCACCAGTTGCTTGTACGCGTCCAGCGGCCAAGCTCCTATTTTTCGTTTGC
The DNA here is from genome assembly GCA_036522215.1 of Candidatus Angelobacter sp. GTDB lineage: Bacteria > Acidobacteriota > Terriglobia > Terriglobales > Acidobacteriaceae > Angelobacter. The sequence goes on from DATDGH010000639.1 coordinate 6,917, forward strand.
CGTTGATAAAGAATGTGGGAGTTCCGGTCACACCGAGCCGGGCGCCTTCAGCTTTATCGGATTCTAGGATGGATTGAAATTTATTGCCGTCCAGGTCGGCGATGAATTTCTTCACCTCCAAACCAAGCTGGCTGGCCTTCTGGATCAGGTCGTCACGCTTGATGGCGCCCTGGTTGGCGAAGATGAGGTCGTGCATCTCCCAGAACTTTCCTTGCTCGCCTGCGGCCAGTGCCGCCTTGTGGGCGAGGAGCGAATCCGTGTGAAACTCCAAAGGAAAGTTCTTGAAAACCCATCGAATACCCTGGGGATACTGCCGGGCCAGCTCCTGCATGTTGGGCACGGCCTCTGCGCAAAATGGACACTGAAAGTCTGAGAATTCAATGATGGTCACCGGAGCTGCTGTAGGCCCTCGTATAGGCGCGTTGCCGATCTCTACTCTTTCGATCGCATCTGTCTCCGGCGCAGGAACTGGTACGACCCTCGCAGGTAGTCCCAGCGCCTCATCGATAGCAGCTTGAAAAACCTGCGCACTCTGCGCTCCCACCAGCTTTTTGCCGTTAATAAAGAATGTGGGCGTCCCCCCGACACCGAGCGCCCTGCCTTCTTCCAGATTCTCTGCCACCATGTGCTTGTAGGCGTGCGACTCCAGGGCGTGTTGGAAGACTGCAAGATCAAGCTTGAGCTGCCTTGCGTATTGCAGAAGATCGGCTTCGCCAAGCTGTCCCTGGTGGACAAAAAGCAAATCATGCATCTCCCAGAATTTGCCTTGATCGCCGGCGGCCATGGCAGCCTCGTGCGCCAGCGATGAATGCGAGTGGAATGGCAACGGGTTATGCTTGAAAATCAACCTGATTTTTTGCGGGTTTGCCTCCAGCAGATGCTTGATCTCCGGCGCCGCTTTACCACTAAACGGGCATTCGAAATCCGAGAACTCAACGATGGTTACAGCGGCATTTGCCGGGCCTTGAGCAAATGTAGTTCCACTTTGGGTATTTATAACCGCATGACTGCTTGGCTCTTGTGCGGCGCAAAGCGATGAAGCCAGCAGAACAGCCAGGAAAGGAATAACTAATAAACGAGCAATCAGCTGTGAGCGGGAACTAGTAGCAGCCTCTCCAAACCACCTTGGCATTTTGGCAACTTTCCGTTGCCAGGGGGATATTCACGACATCCTACGCGGAATTCACCAATATGCAAGAGAAAAATTTCATTGCATCTTGTCCGTGATTTTCACTATGGGAAATCCATCTCCTGGTAAATGACTTTCATTCAACTGAGCAGCATCAGATTAAAGAGTCTTAATTCCCGCAATGTTATAGAAGAATCAGACGCCCGGTACTCAGAGTTGTTTTCTACGTGGAATACTGCCGCTAGGAAGCAGAGGTCGCATGAACGTTTACAGGAGACTCACTGTCGATATCTGGCTCTTGTGACTTGATTACCTCTATCGAGGAGGGAAAATGCAATACAGAAATCTTGCAAAGCAGCCGCGGAAGCACCCCGCCCGCGACCCCGCCGAATACTAGGTGGGCTGGAAAGTTAGGAAACGATGAGTGCGGCTGGATTCGAACTTGAGGGCCGTCTGAGCCCGCTGCCGAAATCCTGAGCGGAGTCGAAGGACCCTCCGGCCAAAGGCTGAACTCAGGTGGGAAACGCCAGGCGTAGGTTTAGGATTTTGTCTCTGGGTTTTGGCTAAATACCAATTACTAAGTACCAATCACTGCTTTTCTGGTGAGCGCGGCAGGAATCGAACCTGCGACCCACGCCTTAAAAGGGCGTTGCTCTACCAACTGAGCTACGCGCCCACACTCTTCAAATTTAACATAAGCACTCCTCGCTTGCCCTTCACCTCCAGCGCAAAACTGCGTTCATCAGAACCTGGCCCGGCGAGCCGTCGATCAGCGTTAAAAAGCCGTTGCCCTTGCATTTGCTCTCCGCGACAGCAAGCCGTTTTCGTATCATAAAATAACATATGCAACCACATAAAATAACAGTTGACAATAACATTCACCCATGTTCTAATAATCATAGGGCCCTGAGGGGCTGCTGTTGCAGTTTCGATCTTTGAAAACTTAATAAACGAAGTGCTGCGCTAAAAACCGCAGCACCACGGCAGACCATTCTGACCGAAGCGAGCGGTGTCGCTGAGGAAGAAACTAAACCCTTCTTCCTTTTTGCGGGAACTCCGAGGCGGCGGGAGAAGTGTGTCTGGCGCTTGCGAAGCCTACGCGGGCGCCGATGGAGAAGTGTGTGCCCCACGCGTCACCGACTCGAGTGCTGCGCCAAGAAAACCGCAGCATGTTCGGGCCACAGGAGCAGTGTGCCGAGAAAACACCGCCTTTAACCGTTTGTTCCGCGACAGACACGGCATGAAAAAGCCATCAAAAAGCGTCTAAGTCATTGATTTACCAGCAGTTGCGCAGATGTTACGGATACAGCCTAGGTCTTTTTCAAAAAGTTTAATGACTAGTAAACGCCTGAGCAGATGATGAGGTCGTCTTTCCTTTGCAACCTTAGATCGCAGGTAGCGCTACCAAAACCCCTCCCGCTACCTCTGCCGCTACCAGGTTTTCGCTTTACTACCAATTAGTTAGAGGCATGGTAGCGGCAGTAGCGGCAAAAAGGCCTTTTCTGAAAAAGAGGGCTTTTCAAGGCTTTACGGAGCTGCTAAAAAGAGCGCCACGAGTTTCCGGTTTTTGTTATTCGCGCGATCCGTAGGTTTTGCGGTTGGTATGAGGCTAGGAGCCAGCGACTGATTTCTAGCCGCTAGGAATCTCGTTCCGCGCACGCGGACGCCCTGCCGAAAGACCTGAAGGATTCAATCGGCAGGCAGATTCTGGGCGTCGCCGCCAAGGTCAGGTGACGGAAGAATTTCCGCTTGCCTGGGTTAAAGTCCTCGTGCCAGTTGGCTTACGCTCATGCCGAAAGCGTCTGCCAGGGTTTTGATTGAGTCCAGACACGGCTCTTTGATGGC
>DATDGH010000640.1:0-2646 GCA_036522215.1 Candidatus Angelobacter sp.
GGTAAGCCTGGTCAGTGGAGGTCTTTGCAGTGATGAAACCTGCGCCCAGCTTGTCCTGAAAATTGTTGCCGATGAATTTCACTGCTGCTTCTGTCCGCTCCATCCACTGCCGGTCTCCGGTGGCCCCATAAAGAGCTAGAAATGCGCGGGCCATGGCGATGGTGTCTCCCAGGTATGGACCGGCCGCTTCGCCGGCATCGTGGCGGAAACCTCCGTCGGGCAATGCGCGATTGGCAAGAATCCAACGAGTTGCGCGCAGGGCGTCTTCGAGCACCGCGCTGTCTCCCGTGGCAGCGTAAAGGGCAACAAGTCCGGAGATGGCCCAGCCATTTTCGCGAGCGTAGATGTGCTTATCCACTCGCGGAATGCCCTGGCGACGGCGTGGAGCATCGTTGAGCGCAAAATACCGCGCGCTGTGTTTACCTTCGATCAGGTCTGCATCCTGGCTGGTATAAAAAGCTCCGTCAGGCGAGGTGAGGAAGGTCCTGAGATAGCGCCGAATTTCCTGGGCTGCGTGAAGGTACGCAGGATCGCGCCACCAGGAGTAAGCCAGAGAATAGATGCGCAGGTTTTCTGCCTGCATCTGCATGATCTTTTCGAAGTGCGGGTGGTTCCAGTCTTCGTCGGTTGAGTATTGGTAGACGCCACCCCACGCGGGGTCGAGCAGGTGAAGCTGACCGGCCAGCGTCTGCTGCGCCCTTTGCCGGGCATGCGCATCGTTATCGCGCCGCGCCAGTATCATGGAATACTCTACGGAATCCCAGTCCAGAAATTTCTGGTTGAAGCCCCAGCTTCCATTTTTGTCGTCGTATCCTGCCAGATAGTTGGCGTATAAATGCTTGCGTGCCGCCGCACTCAACGCTGCACCTGGCGGCAACTCCAGTCTGGCTTCAGGCTGCACCGATGGTCCGGGACTCGGATCATCGATAATGGCACGCAGCATTGACGCCATCTGCTCCGGCGGAAGATATCCGCGGCGCTTCACGATCTCCTGTCCGTCCGCATTGAATACGACGGTCGCCGGCCAGCCATAATCCTCGTAGCGATTGGAAAGGTCAGGGCGAGAATCCTGGTCCGCTTTTACGACAATGTATTTCGACTGGAGCAGCTTAATGACGGCCGCGTTTGAGTAGGTGTTAGCGTCCATTACATGACACCAGTGGCACCACACGGCTTCAAGGTCCAGCAGCACTAACCGATGCTCACTCCTGGCTTGCTTGAAAACGTCATCTGACCAGGCCTGCCAATGGAGCCCACTTCCCTTCTCTGCGCCGGCCTGGGCCACCGCCGCAAGCGCAAAGGTCAAAACCAACATACAAACTGAGATCAATTTCTTCATTATCAAAACCTGCACTGATTGTACGAAGGCGCTGGGAAATTGGATTTAGGGACAATCAAAAACCAAAATCCACCACGGAGGCACGGAGAAAAGCAAGAGTAATCAAACATCAAAGCAAACCTCATCACAAAGGTCACGGAGGGCCAGGAAAGGACACGAAGAAAGGCTGGGAATCTAAAGCATTAACTAACAGCTCTCTCAGGGATGCCAGAGGTAACTGATCTTGATAAATGCTACGCGGCCGTCGTTTAAAAGGCGGTTGGCGCCGTGCACCAGACCAATGCCGTTAGGATCGCATTGGCCGGCGATCTTCACGCACAGGCCTGGATCAATGTTCTCCAGGTTGCTGTTGTAACCTGCATAGATGGCCGTTCCTGGGTGGACCAGGTAGGTAAAGAGGAAGTCGAAGTTCATGTTCTTGGTGGTTTGCAGGCTGGAGAACTGCCGGTTGGCCAGAAGCCCGTTCCATTGCGCGATGAAGCGCACTGAGAATGCCGGATTGAATTGATAATTCCATTTCGAACGGATGATGTGATTATCAAAGACCGCGTGGCCCAGCGGATTGTGGCGCACGCGATCCATGATGTAGGTGTTATCAATTTGCAGCCCGTTAAAAGGCTTGTAGGTTAATCCAGCGTTGATGGTGGTTTCATCGCCCTCGTTGGGAATCTGGCCCGCCGGGACCACAATGTTCACCGCTCCCTCGCGAAAGGCATTGATATTGAAAAGAAGCTGGCGCAGAGGACTGGAACGAAAGACAATCCCGACAAAATCCTGATTGAATTTCTTGTTGAATGTGAGGCCAGAAAAATCCTGCGGGCGTAATGTATCGCTTTCAATTCCAACGATAGGCGCAAAGATCGTATTGCGGTGGAAGCCGAAGACCCAATCGAAATTCGCGTTGTATTCAACCCCCAGGCCAGTGTGGTCCCAGGTGCGATCTACGCTAAACTCCGGCCCATAAAGGATCATCTTGAGCTTGCTCTTCTGCGGCTTCCAATAAAAGTGGTAGTAGCCGGACAGGTGGCGAATGTCCGTACGATGGATGAAACCCAGGAGGGTACGAAAACCGCCGGTGATGTCCTGATACTCAGTATTTAAGCTGAAGCGCTCGCCGTTGCCGAACAACGAAGCATCATGGTTGCTGCCAAAGGAGTAGCCGTTTCCGTGAGCGTTGTCCAGAGTGGTACTGACCACACCGCGATAGGTGAGGTTCCAGTTCTTGTTGAGCTTGAAATTGAAGTCCACCCCGCCCACGCGGTTGAAGTCTCCGGAAAATTCGCGGTCGGTATAAATCACGCCGATAT
>DATDGH010000641.1:0-2245 GCA_036522215.1 Candidatus Angelobacter sp.
GGAAAATGATCTGATTGATTCCTATGCTCGGGGTGATCTACAAGGCCCTGGCCGGCTTCAATTTGAAGCCCGGTTCCTGGCCACTCCAGAATTGCGAAGAAGAGTTCAGTTCGCCCAAGCACTTGCCGGCTATGGCCAGACGGCTGTTCCCGAAAGACAGTCGCATGGCTGGCGGAATCTGGTTGCGGGTTCCACTTTGGGTCTCGCCCGGCGGTTCGCCCTTGCTGGAGTTGTTCTCGGCCTTTTAGTTTTTAGCGTGTGGATAGCTGTGGGCAGTCTCCAACTGCGACGGCAGCTTGAACACATGAATGCTGAACAGGCGCGTTTGCAGCAACTACAGCAGGATGCACTGCGCCAAATCGCGGACCTGAACGCTCAGCTGCAAAAGCTTCCGCCGGCCAACGGCACGCAGGAACTTGCTGACTCGGGTCCGCCAGGCCAGCCCATGATTTCGTTGACACTCTCCCCGGGCGTTCCCAGAGGCAGCGCAAAAGCTACTATCCTTCCTATTTCTTCTGACGTCTCTAACGTCCGGCTGTTGCTTAAAACCGGCGGAGGCCTTTACTCACGCTACGGTGTGTCCGTGGAAACCCCGGAAGGGCAACAGATCTTCAAGAAGAATGGCCTCAAGGTCTTGAATACTAACAGGGGGAAAGTGGTCGCCGTGTCCTTGCCTGCAAGAGCCCTTCCGCGCGGGGACTATATACTCCGGCTGGTTGGAACCAAGGCCAGCAGCCAGACGGAAGATATTGACGCCTACAGCTTTCGTGTTGTCCTGCACTGATCGGAGAGCCTTGGTCTTAAACTACTTGCTTACTCATGAATCCATATTCCTGCGGAGGAGATTCGGTTTTCTCCGATCAACCACATCACCCGGCCTTCTATACTCCGCTGTACACCGCCCTTTTCAAGAAATTTCCCTGGCCGGCTTTACCGTGGAACTGATCGCCTTCCACCAGCACGCGCCCCCGTGACAGCACCACGTCCGGCATGCCTTTCACCTTGATGCCTTCAAACATCGAATAGTCCACTCGCATGTGGTGCGTTTCAGCGCTGATGATGTGCTCGTGGTTGGGATCGAAGATCACGAGATCGGCGTCGCTGCCCACCGCGACAGTCCCTTTGCGCGGGTACAGCCCAAAAATTTTTGCCGGTGTCGTTGACACCAACTCTACGAACCGGTTCACGCTGAAGCGCCCTTTGCCCACCCCACCGGAATAGATCAGGCTCATACGGTGTTCGATGCCTGGACCGCCATTGGGAATCTTGGTGAAATCGTCCTTGCCCATCTCCTTTTGCTCTTTGAAACAGAATGGACAATGGTCCGTCGAGACCACCTGCAAGTGGTCCTGCTTCAGGCCGGTCCAGAGTTTTTCCTGGTGCCACTTTTCCCGCAACGGTGGAGTAAAAACGTACTTCGCGCCTTCAAATCCGGGCTTGTCCATGTCGTCAATCGAAAGATAGAGATACTGCGGACACGTCTCCGCATACACTGGCAGTCCGCGATCGCGCGCCTCACGCACTTTCTCCAGCGCGTCATTGCAGCTCAGATGGACGATGTACACCGGCGACCCCGCCATCTCTGCCAGCGCGATGGCCCGCGCCGTGGCTTCGGCCTCCGCGGTGGTAGGACGGGTGAGCGCGTGATACTTGGGGGCCGTCTTCCCTTCGGCCAGCGCCTGCTGCACGATCACGTCAATGGCGCCGCCATTCTCGGCGTGCATACAGATCATCCCACCGATCTTTGAAGCAGTTCGCATGGCCTTGAAAATGGTGGCGTCATCCAGCATGAACACGCCTGGATAGGCCATGAACAGCTTGAAGCTCGGCACGCCTTCGCGCACCAGTTCGCCCATCTCTTCTAACCGAGCATTTGGAAGATCGGTGATGATGCAGTGAAACCCGTAATCCGTCGTAGCTTTCGCCGCAGCTTTCTGCATCCATGCATCGAAGGCTGCGCGCAAGGGCTGTCCCTTGTATTGAATGGCAAAATCAATCAGCGTCGTCGTCCCGCCAAAAGCGGCAGCGCGCGTGCCGGTTTCGAAATCGTCTGCACTGGTGGTGCCTCCGAACGGCATATCAAGGTGCGTGTGCACGTCTATGCCGCCCGGCATCACGTACTTGCCTTTGGCATCCAGGATGCGCTTGGAATTATCTCGCGACAGATTCTGTCCAATCGCTGTGACCCTGCCATCACTGATCCCCACATCAGCGGTGTACGTATCCGTTGCTGTTACGACTGTCC
>DATDGH010000642.1:0-4575 GCA_036522215.1 Candidatus Angelobacter sp.
GCTTTCGCCCGTTGGGTTCAGTCAGGATTTCACGCAAGCGCTTTTCTCCGTGGATCTTGTCTACTACAAGTGCTTGAGCGATAGTTACATAGTGATGCAAAAGAAAAACGGCGTATGGCGGGTGGCGCAAAAAGAACAGAAGGAGCTGATTCCTGGGATGTGCCTGTAGAACCGGCGCACGGCAACCGCGCGCTGTTCGCGGCCGTCAAAGCACAGTGGTTGGACTCAACGGAACAGCAGCGAAGCGAATTCGGCAAGATTGCGCCGCCAAACCATCCAGGTGTGGGCTCCCGGCGTCTCAATCTCCGTCACCTTCACTCCCCTGGACTTGAGCCACCCGCGCAGGTTGCGGTTGATGGCAATGAGCCTGTCCTCGGTTCCGCACGCTATCCACAGCAGCCGGAGGTGCTGGTTTGCGTTGGCATCGAGACCGGGAAAATCTGATGCGAAATCTTCCGGAATCCCGCCCGAGCTAAAGCCGCCAATCCAGGCAAACTTATCCAGCGCATTGAGTCCGGTCAAGAGGGACTCTGCCCCGCCCATGGACAATCCAGCCACGGCCCGGCCAGTGCGATCCTTACCGGCGCGATATTCGCTTTCAACCCGAGGCATCACCTCTGCCAGCAGCGCCTCGCGGAATTTGGCAAAGTTGCGATTTCGTAATTCCGTGTTACTCCACACGCCCCAACCATGCCTTACCATCTCCATGGCGCCGTAGCCCAGAGGCATGACTACGATCATTGGTTTGGCTTTTCCCTGGGCAATGAGGTTATCGAAGATCACATTCGCGTGGCCCACGGCGGTCCAGCCGCTGGCATCGTCGCTGAACCCATGCAGGAGATAAAGCACGGGGTATACCTTCTTTATTTCAGTGTCATAACCCGGCGGGGTATAGACGTAGTAGTCGCGATCGTCTCCGGCCACGGCGGAGCGATAAAAATGGTGGTGAACTTCCCCGTGGGGCACATCGTTGATTTCCCACGGCAGCGATGCAGGACCAGCTACATGAACTGCACTCTGCGGATTAATGAAGTTTGGTTTGATGAGCCAGTTGGATGGATCGATCAAATCCACTCCGTCGGCAACGAAAGAATAGCCATAATAATCGGGACTCAAGGGAGCCGTTGTCGTGCTCCAAATGCCTTGATCGTCTTTCTCCATTGCAACCGGCTTGGGCTGCCCTTCCAGACTGAGCAAGACAGATTTTGCGTTTGGGGCACGGAAACGGAAAGTTACGCTGTTGTCCGGATGGACTTCAGGAGAGATTACCGGCATTGACGATCGCGGAGGCGGGGCCTGAGCTGTTTTGACCTGGCCCAAGGCAACAGCAGTCAACAGACCACAACAGAAAAATTGCCGTATGGCTGTCATTGTGGCAGGGAGTATACATGGAACCATCCCCCAGACCTTCCTCTTTTGCTTTTAGTTAGAGCAGAACCAGAGTTGGTGTAGCCCATCAAAATCTGTGAGCCGCGCTACCGCGCGTCTCAGAGACGTAGCATGCTACGTCTCTACGCCATCGGTTCATGGCATTTGGGCTACAGCTTCGCTGTTTTTTCTTTAGTAAGGGATCTTTGCGCTGAAGAGCCGGAACTTTTGCTCCGTCTCTGAGACGGTGCGGAGCATCGACTGTACACCTTGCAGGCTGGTGATAGTCGATGCGCTGATTCGCGGCTTCCCTTATACTGAAAATCAGCATGCCTCTTGCCTTTAAACGCATTTTGCTCAAGCTTTCCGGCGAGGCCTTGGCCGGAGACAAAGGATTTGGCGTCGAAACCAGCCGAATCCATGCGATTGCCGCGGAAATCAGTGAAGTCCACAAACTGGGAGTGGAGATTTCCCTGGTGGTGGGTGGCGGCAACTTCTTCCGCGGCGTGGCTGAGCAGGCGCGCGATATGGACCGCGTCTCCGCCGACCACATGGGGATGCTGGCCACCGTCATCAATTCCCTGGCCCTTCAGGACGCGCTGGAAAAACAAGGCGTGTTTACGCGGGTGATGTCCGCGCTGGAGATGAACCAGGTGGCCGAACCGTTCATCCGCCGCCGCGCTCTGCGCCATCTGGAGAAGGGACGCGTCGTCATCTTCGCCGGAGGCACCGGCAATCCGTACTTCTCCACGGACACCGCGGCCTCACTGCGAGCCATGGAGATCAAAGCCGAGGTGATTATGAAAGGGACGCGCGTTAATGGTGTTTACGACGCCGATCCGCGCGTGGTCACTGACGCCAAGATGTTTGAGACTATCAGCTACCTGGATGTGCTCAAACTGGGCCTCAGAGTCATGGATGCAACAGCCATCTCTCTCTGCCGCGAAAACAACCTGCCTATTGTGGTCTTCAATCTGAACGTGCCGGGAAATATTAAGCGAGTGGTTGAGGGAGAAAAGGTTGGATCGCTGGTTTCAGCTTAGATCTACCAAACCGATATATTTGTAAGGTTAGTAGTGTACGCGGATGCAATCGGCTCGTCGGTTCATCGGAAAAGCAAAAACAAAATCTCACAACGAAGCCACGAACGCCTGAAGACTCTAGAATTTTTCCGATCCTGGCGATCATGACGGCCGGGGTCCGGGCATCCGCCCTGAGAATACATTAAAGCGAGTAGGGATTCCTTGCTTCGCTGCGGAATAAACTACCAAACGTCCAACTAACAAAACGAGATTACTGAGGTTGTTGCTGGAGCGGGACCCAGGTCTTGCCGTGGTCGTTGCTTACGAAGGTTTGACCGTTGGAGGTTTTAACCTGCACGTTGTCGCCGTCGATTGAGATTCCGGTGATGTCGCTGGTGGTGGAGTCGGGCACGTTCAACTGGGACCAGTTCACGCCCGCATTCCAAGAATGGATCAGCGTGCCGTGATCTCCTCCAACCCAGACTTCCGGCCCATGATGAGGTTCAACAACGCGGAACCGCAGATCTGCTCCTGGCGGGTTAACTTCATGCCATTGCCCAACATCGGTAGACCTGAGCAATTTGCCATCCGGCGTAATGCTCCAGAGAATCCTCTCTGAGGCTGCCTTGTCGGTTTGCCGGTCGGCATCAACCAGACTTGAGACCGCGCTGGGAGCAGCCAGGGAGAATGGCGCTGAGATGGCAGATTTCGTGCCCTTCTTTACGGTAGTGACAGTTTTGCTGACGGCTTTATTGAGTGTACTTTTCAACCCATAAGCGAAGCCGCCCGACTTGGCCAGCGTAGAATCCGCTGGCGATGGAGCTGATTGCTCATCTTTGGTGCTTGGCGGCACGACGGGCATGTCCATCGCGCTGGCGACCAAACTCTGCGATGTGATTTTTGGAGCACTCTTCCGCGCCCGGGCAGCATCCTGGGCCGCTGCAGTTTCCCTGGGCGATGGGGCTTCCGGCACTTTGGACTTCTCAGCAGTAGTGCTGGCTCCCTGACTGCTCAAGATTGTGCGGTTCACATAGTCCTGCTCGGCGTCCTTGACCGCTACCTGCATTGCCGAGGCCGGCTCGGCCTGAGTGGCTGTGACTGAAGGCGGAGGCGGTGCTGACGCGGCGACAGGCGCTTGCCTGGCCCCGCCGATCACTCCTCCTATTGTTGCCCGGGACACGTTCGGAGACTCGCCCTCTGCAACCCTGCGGTCCTCCCGGAACGCCGGTCCGCCTGCTCCTGCGGCGCCGCGAACTGGGGTGTTGGATGCCAGGGAAAGGGGTGTTTTCGGGGGTTCCACCACAGTTGCTGCCGACTCTGTCGCGGGCTTGGTGTTCGCAGGCGAGCCCACAGTTGAAGCACCCGCTGAGGCCTGACTGGAAACGGCAGCTTGGGAGTTGTCAGAAATAGTAGTTGGCCGCTCGAAGGCCTTTGAGCTGGGTTTCCAGGGTTTCTCGACTACCAGGGTTACGGCAACGGCGATGGTGGCTGCCACGGCGCCCCAGCGATATACGGGATTCCACCAACGCGAGCGGACGGGTACAGGAGGGGCTACAACTTGTTCCGGTTGCCCAGGCAGGCTCAGGGAGACGATCTCCCGGCAATAACCGCATTCAGCAAGATGCTGCACCACCTGACTGCGTTCGCCCGGCGGCAACGCCCGCTCGATATAAGCGGTCAGAAGGTCAGGATCGGGATGGACCTTGGGCTCGGGTCGAGCCTTCAGCCTCTGCCGCACCGAATTGGATATCTCCTGCATTTTCTAACTGGAACCCTTATCTTCTTGGAACGCTGTAGAACGCGTTTCTTGCAGCTTTCTTCTAACATCTACGGTCAAAAATCGTACATCCACTTCCAGAGCTTCTTCTGCCTGGCCACGGTTCATACCCCGGGCCTGAAGGCCGGCCACCACCTGTTTGCGGAGCAGCTTGAGGAGCTTTTCCAACCGTCGGCTGACGGTGGATTCATGTACCCCCAGCATGCGGCCGATCTCGGTCAGGGTGCGGTTGTCCAGATAGTACCCCGCCAGGACCAGGCGGTCTTCCGCAGGAAGCTGGTTCAGCGCCTCGTCCGTGGCCGCCCCTAGACGCCCGTCTGCCGGCACCGCCGCAAACGTCTCCGTTGAAGCAAACTGTACTCCTTCTTCGCTCTCTTCTTCAAGGCTTACCAGGCGCTTTTGTTTGCG
>DATDGH010000643.1:0-12870 GCA_036522215.1 Candidatus Angelobacter sp.
GAGTTCTGTCAATTGATGAACGGCTTCGTAGGTCAAAGTGCCGCTCCTGCTGACGACGCCGACACTTCCCTGCTTGTGAATGCGGCCGGGCATAATCCCAATTTTGCATTTGCCGGGCGAGATGATGCCGGGGCAATTTGGCCCGATCAGACGCGACTTGCCTTTGATGCTCAGATATTCGTAGGCCCGCACCATGTCCAGCACCGGAATACCTTCAGTGATGCAGACAATCAGCGGAATCTCCGCGTCCGCCGCCTCCATGATGGCATCCGCAGCGAACGGTGGCGGCACAAAGATCACAGTGGCATTGGCGCCAGTCTTGTCTTTAGCTTCCTGGACGGTATTGAAGACCGGCCAGCCTTCATGGATCGTGCCGCCTTTTCCCGGCGTCACTCCGCCAACAACCTGGGTGCCGTAGGCAGCCGCGCCCTTGGCGTGGAAAGTGCCTTCGCGTCCAGTGATGCCCTGGACGATGAGGCGCGTAGATTTATTTACCAGAATTGCCATATTACCGACCCGCCGCGGCAACCACTTTCTCTGCAGCGTCTTTCATGTTTGTGGCCACGATAAAGTTCAGCCCCGAGTTCTTCAGAATCTCCCGCCCTTGCTCAACATTCGTTCCCTCCAGACGCAGCACCAGAGGCAGTTTCAAATTGGTTGCCTTTGCCGCTTCAACCACCCCACCGGCCAGCATATCCACGCGCAGGATGCCACCAAAGATATTGATCAGGATGGCACGCACGTTCTTATCGCTCAAAAGGATTTCAAAGGCGTGCTGAATCTGTTCCGCATTGGCGCCGCCGCCCACATCCAGAAAATTCGCTGGCGATCCTCCGGCGTACTTGATGATGTCCATGGTCGCCATGGCCAGGCCGGCGCCGTTCACCATGCAGGCAATATTGCCATCCAGCTTGATGTAATTCAGGCTGTACTTTGAGGCTTCAACCTCCAACGGGTCTTCTTCAGTGATGTCCCGCAGCTCTTTCAAATCTTTGTGGCGGGAAAGAGCGTTATCGTCAAAGTTGACCTTGGCATCCAGGGCAAAGAGGCGCCCGTCTGTGGTGGTGATAAATGGATTGATCTCGAACAAGGAAGCGTCCGTTTCTATGAAAGCTCGATACAGCCCGGTCATGAAGCGCACGGCTTCGTTCATCTGCTCTGGTTTCAGTTCCAATCCGAATGCCAGCTTGCGCGCATGGAATGCCTGAAAGCCGATGGTGGGATCAATGTGCTCCATCAAAATGGCCTTGGGATCTTTGGCGGCGACTTCTTCAATCTCCATGCCGCCGGCCACTGAGGCCATAAAGACCGGCCTTGCAGTAGCGCGGTCCACAACAATGCTCAGGTAAAGCTCGCGCTCAATGGGGAGCGTCTCTTCAATCAGTAACCGCTGGACGATCTTGCCTTCGGGCCCGGTCTGGTGCGTGACCAGCCACATTCCCAGGATTTTGGCGATCCATTGCCGCGCTTCGTCCAGGTTCTTCGCGACTTTTACGCCGCCGCCCTTGCCGCGCCCGCCAGCATGGATCTGCGCTTTTACTACTACGCCGGAAGCTTTCTGGTCGAACAGGCGCTTGGCCGCATCTTCAGCCTCTTCGCGGGTAAGCGCCATCTCGCCGCGAGGCACAGGGACGCCATACTTGGACAAGATTGCCTTTGCCTGATATTCGTGAATCTTCATTTGTTGGTGGTTCTACTCAAGGCGTTCGGGACTGCTGAAAGGAACTTGTGATTCTATAAGAGCAGGCCGGAAATGAGCAATTGCCATGGCCGTGATTGAACGTGATCGTGCGTGATTGGGTGATCTGGAGTTGGACACCGGTAAAGTTTGCGTCCTTCGCGTACTTTGCGGTTAAATGCAAATGTCCTCTAACTATGATTACTGAAGCCCTGCACAAAATCGCCAACCACGGCCAGTCGCTGAAACGCGACGAGGCCCGCGGCGTCATGGGGCAAATTCTCTCCGGGCAGGCCACCGAAGCCCAGATCGCGGCGCTGCTGGTGGCGCTGCACATCAAGGGTGAGACTGTAGAGGAGATTGTGGGTTTTGCTGAGGCCATGCGTGCCGCGGCCACACCGCTCGAGTTTCCTGAAGATTCCACTCTGGACGTGAGCGGTACCGAACGCGAAGCTTTGGTGGACACCTGCGGCACCGGCGGCGATGCCAGTGGAACGTTCAATATCTCTACAGCGACGTCATTCATTGTGGCGGGCGCAGGCGTGCGCGTGGCCAAGCACGGCAACCGGGGCGCCACCTCCAAATGCGGCTCCGCAGATGTGATGGAAGCCCTGGGTGTGAACATTACCTTACCGCCGGCACGGCTGGTCGAGTGCCTGCGGGAGGTAGGCATCGCCTTTATGTTCGCGCAGTCACTGCACACGGCCATGAGATATGTAGCTCCAACCCGGAAACAGCTGGGAATTCGCAGTGTATTCAATCTGCTTGGACCGCTGACTAATCCCGCGGGAGCATCGGCGCAGGTAGTCGGAGTCTATTCTCCGGACCTGGTAGAAAAGCTGGCCACGGCGCTCAAGATGCTGGGTCTGAAGCGCGCTCTGGTGGTGCACGGCCTGGATGGATTGGACGAGATCACCATTACCGGCCCCACCAAAATCGGAGAAGTGCGGGGAGAATGGGTGCGTCTGTACGAAATAACGCCGGAACAATTCGGTCTCGCCTGTTCGCCGCTCAGTTCAATATCAGGAGGCGACCTTCACGCTAACGCGCAGATGATCCATGAAATCCTGGAAGGCAAAAAGTCGTCCCGGCGTGACATAGTGCTGATGAACGCGGCTGCGGCCCTGGTGGCGGCGGGAAGAGCCGACTCTGTAGCGGATGCCATGCCCATGGCAACTCAGTCGCTGGATTCCGGCGCAGCCCGCAAAAAGCTGGAAGCTCTGGTGGAATTCACGAATCGCAAATAGCTGGAACTGTATTCACAAGCCGATCTGAAGGGGCAAGGGTTACTGTCAAGAATGAAGTTGACCGCGCCCTTGAGCGCGGTCAACCAAACAAGGCTTTATGGCTTGTGGGACGAAATGCAGGCCCACTTTTTATTCATTCGCCGCTCGATGCAGAAGTAGTCTTCTTCCGGCTGGCAACGTCCAATATTAATGTTGCAGCGGCATTCATCGTGAGTGACAAAGTCCTGGTCTGCAGCCAACTCCCAGTTGAGGCGAAATGGCCCTGAACCATGATTCGCGTGCACCGGGAAGATTGCCTGGCCATTGCTGGTCACGGCTTCTGCTTCCCGGCGGCCGTGGCCGAAATCTACTGGCCCGGACACCACGCTGCTCTTCACCGTCAGCGGCAGATCGCCCGGCGTGATAGTAACAACCAACTCAGTCTGTTCTCCTCCGGTGAGCTTGCGCTGTACCAGATTGCCTTGAATGTCGTAGAGCAGCACGTTATACGCAGCGGTGGTATTTCCTGTGGCCGAATCGGTCACCCTCAACTGCGCCGCTCCAGGCTGCAACTGTTGTACCGGCGCCAGCTTGAGCTGGTCTTCAGTGGCTGCTAGAACCATCTGCTCTTCCGTCTTGCCGGAACCAGTCAAGCTGACCTTCATGTCTGCGCAGTTGGGGCTGAAGCCATGGCCCGTCAGTGAGAACGGATCCGAGAGCTTCAAAGCCTGTGGAGGGTTCTGAAGCTGCACGGGCTGAGGAGCGTGCAACAGAGCGTCGCCGACTCCCTGCTTGATCTCGATCTTCCCCAATGGCTGGTTGGCCCTGGAGATAAGGTACGCACCAGCCGGCAATCCCGCCGCCAGAAAGACGCGACCGTACCTGTCCGTGGAAGCATTCTGCACCACAACGCCCTCCACCGTCTGAATGTTTACGACCTCGCCGCTGATTTGAGGCATCGCGAAGCTGAAAGGCTTCTGGTCGTAGATTGTGTCGGGTACAACCAGGCCTTCGACTGAGGAGGTCCGAAGATTGCCTTGTGATTTCGGCATGAGCTTGCCATCTTTGTATTCAAAGAAACGAGGATCATAAGTCGGAGTCGAGGGGTTTCCAAATTTGTCATAGGTGGTATCGCTACGCCCGCCGCCGTTGCCGCCATTTGCGGTGAGGTTCCCTGTATTCATCGCCCCCATCGTAGAAGGGTCCACGGTAGGCGGCGTCTTGGGTACCAGCTTGCCATCTTTGTAGTCGTAGAACCGAGGATCGTAGGTGGGAACCGGAGGCGGATCTGGTTCCTTTTGGGGCTTCTTCTTTTCGTCCTTCTTATTCTTCGCGTTCTCTTTTTCCTTGGCCTTGTCGCGCGATTCCTTGCTGTCGTAGTAAGTGATAACCATGTTTACAACGGCAGGATTTCCAGGCGCCACATGGGTAATGAACCACGGCGTCCTCACCCCGTTAAGTCCCTGCGAGTCCAGTGTTTCCCCACTATCCGGCGTCGAACTGGAAAAGACCTCGTAGCCGGTGACTCCATCTTTGCCTTTGTCTTGCGCTGCACCGGCCTCAGCCAGCAACAGGGCCAGTGCCAACGCCCAGGCAATACTCCATAAGGTTTTCATTGTTTTTCTCCTTTGGCGGGTCGCTGACCCGTTCTGCTCAATAAGTCACAAGCAGCGGAGAAAAGGTTCAAAGAAACAGCAGCTAGTACTTAGCATTTAGTAGTTAGTGGAAACCAACGGCAAAGGCAAGAGCAACAGCAAAAGGCAACAGCAAAATCAGTAACCACAACGCTCAGGATGCAAAGACAGCCGGAACGGCGAGGCGACCAAGCGTAGACGGCAACTCCCTTTTAGTTAGCCCAAATGTCTCGCGGACTGAATGCTGAGTGCTGAGTGCTGAATGCTTCTTTACTGGCACAACTTCGGGTCGTCCCTGAGTTGTGCGACCGCTTTGCAAGCATCCACCAACCCGCTGCCGAACTGCGGATCTTTGCCTGGCCGGCCAAGGTCTTTGGCGGTGCGTTCCAAGAGGGATTGCAAAGCGGCTGGTGAGAGTTGCGGTTGTTGCTCGAGGATCAGAGCGGATATGCCGGTTACAAACGCGGCTGCAAACGAAGTGCCGGAGGACACCATAAGCTTGCCGCCGGGGCTGGTGCTCACGATTTCCACGCCCGGCGCGGCCAGGGCGATGAAGTCTCCCTGGGTCGCCTGGGAATAAAGCTGCTCATTGGCATCGACAGCGGTCACAGCAATTACCTTCGGCAATGCGGCGGGATAGCCAGGTTGGCCGCGTGGTCCATCATTGCCGGCTGCCGCAATCATCACGATTCCTCGATTGCTCGCCTCATCAATCAATCGCGCGAGCAGCAGCTTGTCATTGGGACCGCTCAAACTGAAATTGATGATTCTGGCTTTCTTTTGCAGGACGAGATCCAACCCACGCGTGAGCGTGAGCGACGAGCATTGTGCCTGGATGGATTGCGGTGATTCTGGCTGGCAGGCCTTGATGGCCAGAATTTCACAGCCGGGAGCCATGCCTGTGATGCCGGTTGAATTCGCTGGCTCACTGGCAATGATTCCCGCAAGAAGCGTCCCGTGGACGTCTGCGGTGAAGCCCTTTCCCGTAGTGTCGAACTGTTCCGCGATCTTGCCCTTCAGAGCAGGATGATTGATGTCAATTCCCGTATCAATCATGGCCACCCGCACACCTTTTCCAGTGAGCGAACTCCGCAGACGATCGGCATGAATCAGCTTTGGGCCGTATTGCAGTGTTGCCGGCGAACCAGTCTGTCCCAGACCTCCGCCGGTGGTCCGGTAGAGATAATCTGGCTGGGCCATCAAGACCTCGGGCGCCAGCTCAGCTACTTTGACCGTCACATCCGATCCCACCGGCAACGCGTAGACAATCAGCGCGGCGTGAATCGAATCAAGCCGGTGAATTTCAACCAGGGCAAGCCCGTGGGCGGCTGCCAGTTTTTTGGCTGCGGCTTCCACGCCGTCAAATGAATCGAACGGGATGGTGACGAGGACACGATTGGGAACAAACTGGGCCGCGTCTTGTTCCTCGACGGTCATATAGATGTGCAGCGATTGCCGGTCCTGACTACAGCCGTTTTCACGACAAGTCACACACTTGATTACCACCAGGCTTTCGTATTTGCCGGCTGCCAGTCCTGTGCTATCGAATCTGACGGGGAAGACGTGTTTGCTGCGGGCATCGACGTTGAAGCTGGACTTACCAGAAAGGCGCATGAAAGAAGGCAGCGTTTCTTGATCAATCTCAAACCGGTTGTGGCGACGGCATCTATTTTCAGCGGTGATGCCGCTCGAAATAGTCTGGTTGGGCTTGATTGAGAAGCGCCATTCAAATTCGCTGCCGGCAGACTTGTCGGATTGAACCTGGGCGGCTGCGCACGCGGTGAGCCAAAGCGCGCCAGCGAGCGCGCAAGCCGCCAATCGAACTCGCAGTTTTCTTTTCACGAATCTCTGCTCTGGATCACTGCACCTGTTCCGCCAATACGATCACGCGCTGGTTTTGCCGCAGAGTTTCGAGCACCCTTTCAATCTCTGCCGTCTGTTCAGTGGGGATCGATAGTTGAATCGTGTACAAATGCTGGGCAGAAGGTCCGTCCACGATCTTTCCCTTAATTGCCAGAATCGTTTGCCGGATCTCCTGTTCGCTTGCTCCCTCACTGAAGCGCACTACGATTCTGGCATTGCCTTTGTCGTTCGTTGGGCCGCCGGACGCAGTTGTGTAGATGACGGTAGGGTGAGTGTGCTGGTAGAAGGTCACGGTTCCGAGCGCTAGCACCAGAACGATCTGAGCTGCAACCAGGGCACGTGCAAATAGAGGCGTGGGCTTCCACCATCGTGCCCACCAGTTTGCTCCCTCGTAGGCATTGCCTCTGGCGAGCGCCTTGGGTGCTTTCGTCCGCTCGTAGTCCTCAACCTCTGCCAGCGCACGATTGAGCGCAAAGGCTGAGAGCGTGGGCCCCTGATTCTCAGTTTCGACCACCGCTTTACGCATCGCGCTAAGATTTTCCATCTCTTTGGCGCATTCGCTGCAGCCGGCAAGATGGGCTTCCACGGCCTGGCGCTCGTCTTCCTCCAGCGTCTGGTTTGCATACCAGGGCAGCAGTTCAATGATCTGGTCATGGTTCATGGCACTTCTCCGATCATGTCGTCTTTCCCCAGCGCTTCCTGGAGCTTCTTCTTGGCATAAAACATCCTGGTCTTTACTGTATTCACCGGAGACGCCACGATCTGAGCAATCTCCTGGTATGAGAGGCCGTGATAAAAGGTCAGCTCCACCACTGCGCGGTGCTCCGGTGAGAGTTCCTGAAGAGCGCCCCGGACGCGCTGCTCCAGACCCTGGCGCTGCACAGCCTCCTCCGGCCCCTCATCTGAAGCAGCAATCCGGCTTGCTTCCTCCATCTCAACCGTCGTGGGTTGTTTTCTTCGCCAGGCGTTCAACACCTTGTGGTGGGCGATGCCAAACAACCAGGTTGAGGGCTTGGAGTCACCCCTGAATGCAGCCGCGCCTTTCCAGGCAGCGACCATCACGTCATTGGTGAGTTCTTCAGCGGCGCCGGCGTCTGCGATCATGCTGAACAAGTAACGAAACAAACGTGGGGCATAGGCCTTATACAAATTCTCAAAGGCGTCCCGGTCGCCAGCCGCAATCTGCTGGATCCATAACAATTCCAGGTCGGCTCTGGCTGTCTCTTCCATCGGCTTTCACCGTTGAATTTCCCTGGATCGGCCTTCTTGCACTCTCAATCAGTAAGTCACCCAATAACGGCAAAAGGTTCAATTGCCAGGCAGAATTCGCCGGATGTCCAGGGGGAATTGTGCATTAGCTTACAGCAATCGGCGGTCATTAGTTCAGGCAGGAGTGGGCTAAAGTAAGACGGCAAATCATTCATGGCGCAGGGAGATCACGGGATCGGTGCGCGCAGCCTTGCGCGCTGGATGCAAGCACGCGAGCAGGCTGATGAGGGCCATGAGCAGGACAACGGAAACGAATGTGAATGGATCAGTTGCCTGCGTCTGGTAGAGCAGGCTGGCGATCAGTCGCGTCAATGCCACAGCGGCAACAGTTCCCACGGCAATGCCCAGCAGGGCGATTCTCATTCCTTCCCAGACCACCAGGTTCACGATCTGCCGCCGATGCGCGCCGAGCGCCATTCGTATTCCGATCTCCCGCGTGCGCTGCTTGATCAGGTACGCCAGCACTCCATAAATTCCGATCAACGCCAACCCTACCGCGGCTCCAGCGAATGCTTCAAACAGATACATGTTGAAGCGCCGCGGTGTAATGCTCTGAGAAAGCGTTTGCTCCAGAGTCTCGATCCGGATTGGCACGTCAGGATCAAGGCCGGAAACGAGCGGACCAAGGCTGGCTTCCACGAGCTTCGGGTCGGCCGCTACCCGCAGGAACAACCTGACGTTAATGATCCCCGGCGCCAGCGGATACGGCATATACACTTGCGGTTCCGGTGGCGCATCCAGTTGGAAGTCTTTGAAATCAGAGACCACACCGATCACAGTCGCATCCACAACGCCTGCGCGGAGGTGCTTGCCCACAATATCGCCGTTTGCGAACCGGTAGGCAAAGTTCTGGTTCACCATGACTACATCCTTGAATTCGCGCCATTCGGCATCGCTGGGCCAGCGGCCACGGATGAGCGGCGCTCGCACAGCGCGGAAGAACCCAGGCGACACGTAGCGTACGGCAATCGCATCCTTGCCTCCTGAATGGGGAATGCTTCCTACCATTTCCAAAGATTGATAGAGTGTGCCGCAATGCACCCCGAAGGACTCGACGCCATGGAGACCTTCGACGCGGGTAAACAACTCTTGCAGATAGGCCCTCTGTTTTGGCCCGTTCCTGAAATATCTTGGACTTGAATGGGAAATATTCGCCACCAGAAGTTTCCCTGGCTCGAATCCTGGCGGGAAGTCGTGCATGCGCCAGAAGCTTCTCAGCATCAGTCCCGCACCGGTCAGCAATAGGATCGCCAATGCGAACTCCGTGGTGACCAGCCATCTGCGAAATCGCAACTGTCCGGCGCCGGCGGAAGCGGTTCCTCCCTCGCGTTTCAACGTTTCGGCGACTGTGTTTCTTCGCAGTCCCAGCGCCGGCGCCAATCCAAACAGGATTCCGGTCGCGAGCGATACGGCCAACGTGAACAGCAGTACCGGTGAGCCGATTTTCACATCGGCTAATCGAGGTACAGCGTGGCTCCCGATCCGCACCGCAAGACTAAGAGCAGATCTGGCAATCAACAAGCCTGCGGCTCCGCCCAGAGTTGCAAGCAGAATGCTCTCCACCAGAAATTGCCGGAGCAGATGCATACGGCTCGCGCCTAACGCTGTGCGGACTGCAAGCTCCCTTTCCAGCGTCGAGGCGCGCGCCATGAGAAGGTTGGCAAAATTTGCGCCCGCAATCAACAACACAAATCCCACGGCTGAAAAAAGGAGAATCAGAGCAAGGCGCGCTTCTCCCGCCACCCTCTCGCTAAGCGGAATGAAACGCAATTTGTCATTGGGCCACCTGCTGTAGGCACTGGGAATTTGCCGGACACGATCGTAGATCACCTGCATCTCCGCGCGGGCTTGTGTGAACGAGACCCCGGGCTTCAATCTGCCCACTACTCCCACCCAGGTCGGCGTTGGACCGGTTTGCGCGTTCTCCCTGATCGGATCTCCGGGGGCCTCGTGGCCTTCAGGAAGCGGGATGTACGCCACGATCTCCGGGATCGGATCTCCTGCATACATCTCCGGCGGTAAGACGAAGCGAAAACTCTTTGGCAATACGCCCACAACTGTAAACGGGTGAGCGTCCAGAGTCGTGGTTTTTCCGACTACCTGAGGGTCACCGCCGAAACGGTCCTGAAATAGCTCCCAGGAGAGCACCAGCGCATCGCGTTCATGTTCACCGAACAACCGGCCGAGCATCGGCTTCGCCCCGCAGATACTCCAGAAGTTGTCGCTGGTGGAGGCAATCTGCACCGTGCTTGACTGGCCTCCATAGACCAGGGCGCGCTCGGTGTTGCCGTACGCAGTGAAGGCTTCAAAGGAGTGTGCCTGGGCTTTCCAAAGCAGGTAGTCGGCCCGGGAAACCGAATCCTCAGGCGGATAATCAGGATCGGCCGGGGCGATCCAAATCAGGCGGTCGGCGTCAGGATATGGAAGCGGCGTGAGCAGGACGGCATTAACCACGCTGAACATCGCAGAGGTCATGCCGATGCCGAGAGCGAGAGTCAAAATCACCACGGCGGTGAATCCAGGGTTGCGGCGCAGCATCCGGAGAGCGTGCCGAAGGTCACGGAGTAAGTGTTCCAGGCGAACAAAGCTGCATATGGTGTACCCCGCAGCGGTGAGCGACTGGCGAAATTCGGATCCGTTTTTGCCCTTGATTTTCAATTACCAGGTTACCAAATTACTCAATTACCAGATTTCTCGGGAGAACTATACAGCCATTTGCCACAATTGAAGATGGATTCTCCCTGATTCCAGCGAGAAGATATAAAACTGACTACAATAGACACCATCCTTTGCTGGGGGTTCCTTTTGAGTCTTTCCATCAGCAGCCGCGCAGCGCGGACCGTCCAGTCCGAGATTCGCGTGATGTCCATTGAATGCGAGAAGATCAAAGGCATCAATCTGGCCCAGGGTGTCTGCGATACTGAAGTCCCGCAGGCGGTACGCGAGGGCGCGAAGCAGGCGATTGACGGCGGCATCAATAGCTATACGCGTGCCGATGGGCTGGCTGAGATTCGCCAGGCCATCGCGGAGAAGATGCGGCGCTTCAACGGAATCGAGTGCAATCCTGAAACCGAGGTCATCGTCAGCGCAGGCTCGACCGGGTCTTTTTATGCCGCGTGTCTCGCCCTGCTGAATCCTGGCGATGAGGTCATCCTCTTTGAGCCGTACTACGGATACCATCTGAACACTCTGATCGCAGTGGAAGCTGTTCCTCTGTTTGTGACGTTGCAAGCGCCGAATTGGGATTTCACGCCGGAGGACCTGGAGCGCGCAGTTTCGCCGCGCACCCGGGGCATCATGCTCAACTCTCCGGCTAACCCTTCGGGCAAAATCTTTACCCGGCAGGAGCTTGAGTGGATTGCGGCCTTCGCGCAAAAGCATGACCTGTTCGTCTTTACCGACGAAATCTACGAATACTTTGTGTATGAAGGCCGGCACATAAGCCCGGCCACGCTGCCAGGAATGTGGGAACGGACCATTACCATTTCCGGATATTCCAAGACCTTCAGCATCACCGGATGGCGGATCGGCTACAGCATCGCGGACCAAAAGTGGTCGCAGGCCATGTCTTACTTCAATGACCTCGTCTATGTCTGTGCGCCCGCGCCGCTTCAGATTGGCGTGGCCAAGGGGATTCTCAACCTGCCCGACAATTTCTATCAGCAGATTTCCACGGATTATGTGAAGAAACGCGATCTGCTTTGCCAGACGCTGAAAGAAGTCGGATTGACGCCCTCGGTTCCCAAAGGCGCTTACTACGTTCTGGCGGATGCCTCCATTCTGCCGGGCAGGACAAGTAAAGAGAAATCCATGTTCCTGCTGCGTGAAACCGGAGTGGCCAGCGTTGCTGGGAGCGCCTTCTACCACGGGTCAGGAGGCGAAAATCTGTTGCGCTTCTGCTTCGCCAAAACCGATGAAGAACTGGCGCAGGCGTGCCGCCGGTTGGGCATTTTGACAGAAAAAGTCAGCGCGCAAGCAGCCGTTTCACGAAGCCGCTAAAATTCATTCAATGAACTTTTCCGAACTGCTGCACGGGCTTCAAGTCCCGCATAGCGGCGATCCACAAATTCTGGGACTGGACTACGATTCGCGCCGGGTGAAACCGGGCTGGGCGTTCGTGGCCATGCACGGAGAAGCCACGAATGGGAACCGTTACATAGATAATGCTCTGAAGAATGGCGCTGTAGCCGTAGTGACCGATTCTGCTGAGGAAAAGCATCGTCTGCAGGTTGCCTGGAGCGTGGTCCCACACGGACGCAAGGCCCTGGCGCAGTTGAGTGCAAATTTCTATGGACGTCCCACCGACAAACTGAAGCTCACCGGCGTCACCGGGACCAACGGCAAGACTACTACCACTTTTCTCATTGAATCCATCCTGAATTTCTGCGGAAAGAAGCCGGCGCTGATCGGCACAATTGAATATCACGTGGCCGGCAAGACTTTACCTGCGCCGCACACCACGCCGGAATCGCTGGAACTGAACCAGCTTTTTTCTGAAGCCCTGGCGGCAGGCGTGGGTGAGGCAGTCATGGAGGTCTCTTCCCACGCGCTGGAGCAGGGCCGGGTTTTCGGCATTCACTACGACGTAGCTGTATTTACCAATCTCACGCGCGACCATCTGGACTATCACAAAGACATGCAAAGCTACTTTGCCGCCAAGCGCATGCTGTTTGCCGGTACCGGCGGCAGGCCTCCACGAGCCGCTGTGATCAACGCGGATGATGAACACGGAAGCGCGCTGCTGAGCGTGAGCCGGAACATGAGCGAGCAGCTCATCAGCT
The DNA here is from genome assembly GCA_036522215.1 of Candidatus Angelobacter sp. Taxonomy (GTDB): domain Bacteria; phylum Acidobacteriota; class Terriglobia; order Terriglobales; family Acidobacteriaceae; genus Angelobacter. The sequence continues at coordinate 12,452 of DATDGH010000643.1, forward strand.
ATGGAATCAGCCGGGGCGAAGTCCAGGCAGCGAACATTGACCTTCAGCCGCGGGGCACTGCATTTGATCTGATGACGCCCAATGGCGAGATCAAGATTCGGTCATCCTTGATCGGGCAGGTGAATGTCTACAATTTGACAGCGGCTGCGTCGGCAGCGCTGGCGCGCGGATGTTCGCTGGAGCAGATTTCCCAGGCCGTAGCTCGCTTTCAACAGGTGCCTGGACGTTTTGAGCGTGTAGATTGCGGTCAGCCGTTTACGGTAGTGGTCGACTACGCCCACACAGACGATGCTCTACGTAATCTGACCGCCATCGCCCGCAACTTTGCCGGACGGGCCGGCGCTCACGGCCGCGTCATTACCGTTTTCGGCTGTGGTGGCGACCGCGATCGAAGCAAGCGCCCGCTGATGGGAGAAGCC
>DATDGH010000644.1:0-3977 GCA_036522215.1 Candidatus Angelobacter sp.
AATCAGACGTATTTTTGTCTAAGGTTTCGAGACCATCCGCGGCCGATGGCCTCGCTTGTTCGTTGCGCAACAAAAGAGGAATGTATTCCCCAATCCGCAACGAAGATCTTGTTGTTTTGCAACGACATGCGCGGAAGCGCGGTTTCTGCAATACATTGCAATTTCAGCCCAAATTCAGCAACGGCCTCACCTTTGGCCTATTCCTTGCGGTTCCATATGTTTCTCTAGTATGTAGCCACGACGCGCTTCGCGCTATTCGCTAGGAGCTTTACACAAGTGACATCACCGTACCGGTCGGTACTCACCGTCCAACCCTCATTCGTTTGCCCTTCTAGCTGGGGGATATCTGCATAGCGCTGACGTTCTACACCGTCAATAGTTATAACCCGCGCCCGGATGCCGTGCAGCCTTACCTCGTATTCATGGAGCGGGGATTTATATGTCCCCTGAGGCGCTGTGGAATCGAAGTGGACGGCCTTTCCATTATCACTTGTCGAAAACTTTTGCTGGTAAAAGGCCCCCTTTTCATAGGCATAGGTCGTCCCGTCATCGTCATAGTAAGTGAAAGTTGTTGCCTTGCCTGTGGCAAATACATCGACATATATCCTTGACACCGGCCGTTCCCCGACGTACTGCTCCACCTCCTGGCTGGGTATAATCGCACCCTGCCGAATAAAGAGAGGGATGTCCAACCAGGTGTTCGGGTCAACGGAATACTCGATCACCTTGTTGCCTTGGTATCTCCGGCCGCGAAAATAATCGATCCACTCTCCCTGAGGCAAGTAAATGCTGCGCTGTGCTTGGCCTTCGCTCAGGACAGGGGCCACCAGCAGTTCGTCACCAAACATCCACTCATCCGTACGGTACGCGTTCTCAGTCGTGTTGTCGGGAAAATCCCAGAATAGCGGTCGCACCATGCCCACGCCACTCTCGTGCGCCTCGCGTTCGTAGGCATACATGTAAGGCATCAGGCGATAACGCAATTCGATTGCTGCCTTCGCGTCGGCCTCAGCCTGGCTCCCATAAACCCAGGGCTGGCGATGTTCATTGAAATTGCCGTGGACGCGCATGATGGGCACGAAAGCGGCAAATTCCATCCAGCGCGCATAATTTTCAGCGCTTGGATGTCCAACGAAGCCGCCTGTATCCATGCTCCAGTGCGGCTCCCCAAGATTGATGGTGGACAACATTCGCGGCGCCTGCCCTGCCATACTGTCGAACCCTGTCTGTATGTCGCCCGACCACTCCGCATAGGCGTAACGCTGCCCGCCCAGATAAAAGTTGCGGTTAATGGTCCATACCCTCTCCTCTCCGATTGACCGGACGCCGTCGTACATTGCTCTGGCCATGTTCGCATGCTGAAAGTTAGGAAAGGTGATATCGCTGATAGCATCGGCTTCATCATTCCAGAAATAGCGGATTCCCATCCCATAGGCCGGAAGCATATGCTCCCAGAACCAGGAACGGGCCTGGGCTTTGGAAAAATCAATATCTAATGCCGGCCGCTTTGAGAAGTACTCTTCATAAGGCTTCTCCGAATCAAAGAAGAGCTTATGGTCGTAAGCGTACTGGGCGGCCACGGTTCGTCCCCCTTGTGCATTGTGCAGCAGGATGCGGGGTTTGTAGATGCCGGCCAGCTTTATGCCTTGGTCCTTCATGGCCTGGGCAAATTTTCCCGATGCCCCATCCGGATACTTGTTGGGGTGGACGTTTCCCGCACCGCTGGTGCTGTTCCATCGCCACTCGCCGTAGTCATCTTCTCCCCAGGCTTTCCAATCGAAATCCAGAATGAACCCGTCGATAGGAATTCGTTTAGCGCGATAGGTAGCGATGATTTGGGTAACTTCTGCCTGGTTTGTACCCCATTGGCTGTTCATGAAGCCCAGCGTCCACTTGGGCATCATGGGTGGATGACCAGTGATGTCCGCAACCCCATGCAGAATCGTCTTCGGGTCGCCGACGATGATGAAGTATTCAATGTCTGTACGTGAGTCGCCGCCGAACTGAAGGTTTCCGTTGGAAATATCGAAATTTCCGCCGTCCGAGTCCACCAGCAACCCGTAGGTAGTTGTGAAGGCCAGAGGCGCGCCGCCATCACCCTGGCTGCCGGCAAGAACGGCGCCGCCTGAACGCCGCATACCCCGGCGAAGGTCCTCAGGCGCAGAGACATTGTTGGCTGCCATGCCGATGCCCTTAATGCCAAAAAATGGGCTGGCGCTGTTGTAAGTAAACCGCAGCCCGCCGGCAGAGACGCCTCCTTCCGCTGGTTCCTGAAGCAACAAGTGATTGCCGCCATCGTAGATGGCAAAGCGTACCGGCGTTCTGGCAATCTTCACTTTCATGCGGTCAGTGGAAATCACGATCGGATCAGAACTTGTTTCAATTTTCGCCGGAACATCGCTGCGCCAGATGCGATTCGGGTCCAATACCGGAGTAGCCGGGCTGGTCTTGCCTTGCCGGCGGTAATTCACCCGCAGCATGTTGGCGTCGACCATCTGGGCAATCACCGTGTCTCCGCCGGAACGGATGGTGAGCGTGTCCCCGCTTACTGAGACGCTATCAAGATTTCCAATGCCGGCGGGCCCTGTGGCAGGGCTTTGCTGCGCCCAGAGCGCAGTGGCAAAAACCAGGATTCCACCAAGAAGCGGCGGAAGTTTCTGCCAGCAGGCAGTGGAGAGCCGCTTCATGATCGAGTGCTTTGCTGGCAACCGGCAATTTCTTTTGGCCATGAGGTTTCCATTCTATTGGAGTTCTGGCTGTTTTCCAGCCTTCGCCAACGCAGGAACTTGTGGTGAAGTGCAAGCGATTGAAAACCCTCACCCACTTTTGGCCGTCGCGGCAGGTCGAGAGCCCCGGAAAGCATAATAGACAATGTAGATATAGCAGACGGCGGGGAGGATAAATGCATGATGAATTCCAATCCTGTCTGCCAGGGCTCCCTGGAGCACAGGCAGTATCGCACCTCCCACAATGGCCATAATCAGGAGTCCTGATCCATCACCGGTGAGTGGACCCAGCTCCGCAATTCCCAAAGTGAAAATGCTGGGAAACATCACCGAGTTGAAGAGGCCGACCAGAATGATGCTCCCCATGGCCACGTGACCTGTGGTGAACATGGAGATACAAACCAGCAGGCAGGCCGACAGGGCGGCGATTCCCAGAACTGTCCCTGTGCGGACCCTTTGCAGAATGGCAGAGCCAATAAATCTGCCCACCATCGCCCCGCCCCAGTAATAAGACACATAGCGCGCGGCCACCGGCTCTGACAGGCTTCCGATGTTGGGTTGAATGAAGTAGCTGATCAGGAAACTGCCGATAGAGACCTCTGCTCCAACATAGACGAAGATGGCGATGGTCCCGAGTACCAGATGTCGATGCCGCCAGACGGTGGACATGGACGTAGATCCGCGGCTTTCCGCTTCCGCCATGGGAGGAAGTTTGAAGAGAGCGATCACACCTCCAAGTAAGATCAGTGCCATCCCTATGGTCAAATAGGGAATCTTGACGGAAGCGGCCTCATGGACGCGATAAGCCTGCATCGCTGCCGCGCCCGGATGCCTGACCGCTTCCATGCCCGCGGGAGCGGCGCTGAGAATGAGCAAGCCTCCCAGATAAGGAGCAATGGTTGTGCCTAAAGAATTGAAGGCCTGCGAGAGATTCAAACGGCTTGATGCAGTTTCCGGATCACCCAGGACGGCGATGTAAGGATTGGCCGCCACCTGAAGGGCTGTGATGCCGGCGGCAAGAACCATGAGCGCCCCCAGGAACAGTGGGTAGGATGCCAGATTTGCCGCAGGAACAAAGAGCAGCGCTCCCATTCCCATGGTAAACACTCCCACCACCATGGTGTTCTTGTAGCCAAGCCAATCAACTAATTTGGCGGATGGAATTGAAAAAAGAAAATAAGCAGAAAAAAAAGCAAATTGAATCAGCATCACCTTCGCATAATTCAATTCGAAGATGGCTTTCAGATGCGG
>DATDGH010000645.1:0-6426 GCA_036522215.1 Candidatus Angelobacter sp.
CAGGGGCTCTGGCATTTGAGCTGGAAGCCGGCAGTCAGTAGCTAATAGCTGTTTTTATGAAAAAGACAATCGAACTCGTTCCCAACATCGAGAACCTTTTTGGCACTCACGATGAAAATCTCCAGATGATGGAGGAAGGGCTCAGTGTCACTATTGAGCTGAAAGCGGACTCTCTGCAAATTGATGGCGCTGCCCGCGACGTGGCTCGCGTCGAACAGATCTTCACCGACTTCGATTACCTGGTCCGCAACGGACATGATTTCAAGAATGGCGATCTCGCTGCCATGTTGAAAGTTGTTACTCAGGACGAATCCGCCACCTTGCGCGGGCTGGCGGAAGCCGGCAAGCAGCGCTCCTTCGGCAAACGCCAGGTGCAGCCCAAGAGCATGAACCAGCGCCGCTACCTGGATGCCATTGAAAAGCACGACATGGTCTTTGCCATTGGCCCCGCGGGCACGGGGAAGACCTATCTGGCCGTAGCCATGGCCGTCTCCGCCCTGAATAACAAGAAAGTCAATCGCATTATCCTGGCCAGGCCGGCGGTGGAGGCGGGCGAACGCCTCGGCTTTCTGCCCGGAACTCTTCAGGAAAAAGTCGATCCCTATCTTCGCCCGCTGTACGACGCCCTTTATGAATTAATGGACCAGGACCGCGTGGACCGCTGCCTGGAAAAGAACCTGATCGAGATTGCGCCCATTGCCTTCATGCGCGGCAGAACTTTGAATGACTCGTTCGTCATTCTCGACGAGGCGCAGAATACCACCTCTGAGCAGATGAAGATGTTCGTCACCCGCCTGGGCTTTAATTCCAAGGCAGTGATTACCGGTGACATCACCCAGATTGACTTGCCCAATGCGCGCAAGAGCGGTCTGCTGGAGGCCATTGAGGTACTGAAGAACGTGGAAGGCATCTCTTTCAACTACTTTGATGAGGAAGATGTGGTGCGTCACAACCTGGTATCACGCATTATCCGCGCTTACGACGAGAGGTCCAAGAACCAGCAGATGTCGCTGGAGCTGGCCAAACAGCCGCGTGAGCAGGAAGTACCGCAGGAAGAAGCTTTGAGCAATTGATCTTCAGTCATTCAGCCTTCGATTTTTGATTTGTAATTTGTGATTTATGAATTTGGTATTGCCGCCGATTGCAGCGAATAGCCAAATCCGAAATCGCAAATCAAAAATCACAAATCTGGAATCATGGTCATCGTCGACCCACCACTCGCAGACATAACCAGCTCCTCGCTGACTCGGTTCGTGCGCCAGGCGCAGAAGCTTGCCGGAGTTGCGGGTCAGGTGGACGTACTGATTACCGGCAATCGCCAGGTGCGAGAGCTAAACCGCCGTTTCCGTAAACACGATAAATCTACTGATGTGCTCTCATTTCCTGGCGCCAATGGAGAAGGAGGAGATATCGCCATCGCCGCGCCCATTGCCGTCCGCAATGCTGCCCGTTACCGTCACGCCGCGTCTGACGAGTTGAAAGTACTCATCCTGCATGGCCTGCTGCATCTGGCTGGTTATGACCATGAACGCGACCATGGCCGCATGGCCGCAAAAGAAAACCGGCTGCGCGCGCGCCTGCGTTTGCCCAGCGCGCTGATCCAAAGATCGAACGGAAAGGGGGGAAAGAGCCGCAAGACATAGGAACTGATGCCCAGGGAAGCGGGGGAAGGTAAGACGTTTTGAATTTGGCTTTTATTCCCGTTCGTTCGCGTTTGATTCGCGGCCAGGTTTTTTGGGGTTCGCCTTAAGCTGGAAGCCAGGAGCTGGAAGCTAGTAGCTGTTTCATGACACTGTTCGCCATTTACGCCGCTATCGTATTACTCTGTGGCCTGCTTGTGCTCGCGTCTTACGTGGAGCGTCTCTACACCGAGAGCGGCAAATTCCTGACTCGTGAATTCCAGGAAAACATTGAGGCCTTTGAGCGTCTGGTTGAGCCTCGGCTGAACTCCGCCAGCACACGCTCCGCTCTGGCCATCGGCTTGATGGTGCAACTATGCACTGCGGCCATCTCCATCCTCATCGCTTATCTCGTCTTCTCTGACAAGAAGTGGACAGGGCCGGAGATCCTCCAGGCGGCGGTGGCTATCATCATTGTGGTCATCACCTGCAACCGTCTGCTGCCTTACGTGCTGTTCACGCGGACACGCGGCCAATGGTTGGTCCGATTTGTGCCGGTCTTGAAGCTGCTGATCTACCTGATGATGCCTATTACCCTGGCCTTGAGTTTCAGCCTGTCTGTGGCTGCGCTGGCGGAGCCGCACGAACCGGAAGAGCATGAGCATCCTTCAGAAGCGGTGGATGCCCTGATCGAAGCCGGACAGGAAGAAGGAATCCTGGAAGAGAGTGATCGCGCGCTCATCCAGTCCGTGGTCGAGTTTGGTGACAAGACAGTGCGCGAGGTCATGACTCCGCGCCCGGAAATCTTCGCTGTCCCCGCAGACACAACCATCGAGCAATTTGCCGCCATGCTCCGCGGCAAACCTTTTTCCCGCGTTCCTGTCTACGTTGGCAATATCGACCAGATCCAGGGCATGGTGTTGTCTCACGACCTGATTGCCATTTCCGCGGCCGAGGCGCGCACCACTCCCCTTCGCAAGCTGATGCGGCCCGTGGCCTTTGTTCCTGAAACCAAAAAGAGCTCTGAGTTGCTGCGCGAAATGCAGCGCGAGAACGTCCACATGGCGGTAGTGATCGATGAGTATGGTTCGGTCGCCGGAATTGTGACCATGGAAGACCTGCTGGAAGAAATTGTGGGCGAGATTCGCGACGAGCATGACCAATCCACTGACATTGTTCCGGAAAGCGAAAGCACTTACATGGTGCGCGGCAATGTTGACGTTGACCGTCTTCATGAACTGTTTGATGTGCGCCTGAATGCCCACGAGTCAACCACCATTGGCGGCCTGGTCAGCGCCATTGCTGGACATATTCCCAAACCAGGCGAGGTGATTGAAGAAGAGGGGCTGCGCTTTGAGGTGCTGGAATCCACTGAGAGGCGCGTGGACAAGGTGCGCGTAAGCCGCTCCAGCCCCACCGCCCGCCAAACAGCGTAAATAGCTGCGTTGGCTTTGCATTGAATCTAGGGTCTGCGAGTTGAATTTGCAGCTAAGAGATTTTGACGTGGCTAAATACTAACTACCGTGATTTCTGGTTTCGTTTCCATCATTGGTGCAGCGAATGCCGGCAAAAGCACCTTGCTGAACGCATTGGTCGGCGAAAAACTGGCCATCGTCACCGCCAAGCCCCAGACCACGCGAACGCGCATCCAGGGAATCCTCAATCTCAAGGCGGCCAAAGGCCGCTCTGCCGCGCAGATCATCTTCGTTGACACACCGGGCGTGCACCGCCCGGACAGCCGCCTGAATCGCAAGATGCTCCAGGAGATCCACGAAGCGCTGGAAAGCCGCGATGTGATACTCCTGATCGTGGACGCCTCAGAAAAATCCGGCCCCGCGAATCAGCAGGCACTGGAACTCGTTAAACAACATGTAGGTGGCGGGCAACAAACGAAAACCGGCCATACCCCCTCTTCCCTGTTCCCTGTTCCCTGTCCCCTGTCCCCGGTATTCCTGCTGCTCAACAAGGTTGACAAAATCCCCAAGGAGAACCTTCTCCCGATGATTGAGCGCTGGAACCGTCTGCACCATTTCCAGGAAATTATTCCCATCGCCGCCAGGTCCGGCGAAGGCCTGGATGTGCTGCTGGATAAGATCGTCCGCGCGCTCCCTGAGGGGCCGCGCTATTTCCCCGAAGACCAGCTTACTGACCAGCCCGAGCGCTTCCTTGCCGCTGAGATCATTCGAGAAAAAATTCTGGAGAAGACCGGCAAGGAAGTTCCGTATGCCATCGCCGTAGTGCTCGACCGTTACCAGGAACTGGAAAAACTGGTGCGCATCTCAGCCACCATCTACTGCGAGCGGGAGGGACAAAAAGGCATTCTGATCGGCAAGCGCGGCGAGCGGCTGAAGGAAATAGGCACCGCCGCCCGCCTGGAACTCGAACGCCTTTTAGGGAAAAAAGTTTTCCTCGAACTGTACGTCAAAATCAAGTCAGACTGGCGCGAATCCGAATCCTTCCTGGAAGACTTAACCTGGCGAAAGTAGAGAAGAGCGCTGATTCCTTCACCCATTTTCCCTCGCTGTTCCCTTGCCATGCTCACGGTTCTGCACCCTTCAGCCTAAAATGCAACGGGGTTCCCCACTGCTTGACTGTTTGGAATCAGTCCCTAATAAATTATGCTCTTCGCGTAGCGGCTCTATACAATAGCCGCGACGCAGTTCCCGCGGTTGGTGCGAAGAGGCGCACATCGATGAAAAAAATGCAAAGAGCAGGCGCAGTCCTGATCGTCCTCACCCTGGCAGTTACACTCTTGAGTTGCTCCAAAAGCGTCGCTGGCACCTACGTAAGCAACAAGGACGCCCAGATGAGCCTGGAACTGAAGGGTAACGGCAGTTTTGCCGTCTATCAGAAAAATAAAACAACAGCGCTGGCTACCGGAACGTACAAAGTTGACGGAACCGTCATCACCCTTGTCATCACTGGAGAGAACAAGCCCGGGACAGGAAAGCTCGAAGGCGATTTGCTCACCGACCCCGATGGCAATACCTGGAAGAAGCAACCGTAGTGTCCTCTCCGTCCCGCGTTCCTTTCTACTGGAAAAAAGCAGCCTGACAGTTCATTCTTTCGCCGTGCGTCCGTCAGCCCGGCACGCGGAGAGCACACAGCGATTTAGGTTAAAAAATTTTCGTCCCCACCTGTCAATCTGAGGGCATAATAAAAAACGTGCCTGCCGCTGCTTTCAGGAAAAAGAAGAAAAAAACTATTCCCATCAACCCGGGAACCGGTCTGCCTTACTCCAAAGGTACGATCAAGATGCGTCTGCTCAAGCGGCTCAAGTGCACCCTGAAATATGAGAAGCTGGCGTGGGCTGCGGGAGCAACGCTGATTGCCGGAGTCGACGAGGTCGGACGCGGATCGCTCTTCGGGCCGGTGGTTGCCGGAGCGGTGATTCTGGAACCGGATTACCGCATCCGTGGGCTGCGCGATTCCAAGCTGCTGGATGCAGAAACGCGGGAGAAACTGGCGGAGCGCATCAAAGAGCACGCCATCGCTTATGCCGTTGCTGCCGTCGACGTTGCTCGCATTGACCAGATCAACATTTATCATGCATCCCTGCTGGCCATGCGCCAAGCCATCGCCCAACTTGCTCCTGCGCCCGACCACCTGCTCGTTGACGCCGTTCGCGTGAATTGGGCTTGCCCGCAGACCAACATCATCCACGGCGACGCGCTCTCCGCCTCCATTGCCGCTGCGTCCATCATCGCCAAGGTGGCGCGCGACGCCATGGTGCGTCTATGGGACCCGGTCTACCCGCACTATGATCTCGCCTCCAACAAAGGCTATCGCTCACCCAAACACCTGGCCGCTCTGCGTGAGCACGGCCCCACGCCCCTGCACCGGCTGTCGTTTGCTCCCGTATGGATGTCCAGCGTGCCTCAGGAGTCTTTTGCCTTCATGACGGAAGAGGAAGAAACTCTCGACGCAGTCGGGGCAGAAGAGGCATTATGTGGCGTGCAAGAAAGTGAATAATTCAACAAAACAAGAGTCCATCGACAGGATTTTTGGCCACTCTTTGGCTAAAAACTAAGAGCTAAGTACTAAGAGCTGATTTCCTTTGCCTACTGCTTTTACTCACGCGCTTGTAGCAGGAAGCCTGGGACAGGCGGGAAAACCAGACTGGCGACGCGATTGGCGCTTCTGGTATCTGGCTGTTCTCTGCTCGATTCTGCCTGACATTGACGTCATCGGCTTCCCCTTGGGTGTGCGTTATGGCGATCTGTGGGGCCATCGCGGAATGACCCATTCTCTCCTTTTTGCCGCAGTCATTGCCGTGATCATGGCATTTCGCTTTCCTGCGGCGCAAAAGCAACGCTGGAAGTTGATGCTGCTGTTGTTCGTAATCACTGCGTCCCATGGCGTGCTGGATGCTATGACCAACGGAGGCCTTGGAGTGGCCTTCTTCTCTCCCTTCGACACCCACAGATACTTCTTTCCCTGGACGCCCATCCAGGTCTCGCCCATCGGGGCCAGCGGCTTCTTCTCTGCGCGCGGAATCGATGTTCTATGGAGCGAGATTGTGTGGATCTGGGGACCCGCCATTGTGCTGGGCGCTGCCATTTGGGCAATACAGCAACGATCAAAAGCATTGAGCGAATAACACGCCTGGGTGACAAAAAGAAGTCTTCCGCGCTTGGGAGTGATCATTAGAAAAATCAGGCGCCAAATCAAATTAAAAACTTCTGTCCCAAGCACAACGAGCCAAAAGACAGACGGGAGGTAGGTCAAGTTGATGCGCAAAAGACCCTGTACCACCGCCGGATGCTTTGACAAATCGCGCCATTTGACTAGTGCAAAGCGTATTCAT
>DATDGH010000646.1:0-12074 GCA_036522215.1 Candidatus Angelobacter sp.
AGCAACTGGCCGGCATCCGGCTCCGCTGGTACCAGTACGGCGAGGTGTTCGCCCTGGCGGCGGTGAACTGGCTGGCCGACTGCGCCTGCCTGGCCTGCGCCATCAAGGCCACCGGCGAGCCGATACCCGAGGTAAGACACCTCCGCGTTACTGACTACCCAGGCCACGTCGGCAGCTACCGCCGCCTCAGCCACGCGAGGCAGGCCGATGGCGGTCACCGGTTCAACGATAATGGCATCAGGTTTGGGCGCAGACTGCGACTGAACGATCTCTAGTAGCTGCTGGCTCTGGGTCACAGCGTCGCTGTTGGCATTCATCAACGTCAGCTCAATGCCCAGCCGCCGCGCCGTTTCTTTCGCGGCTCCCTCTTGTTCGCGCAGGTAATTGTTCTCGCCGGGAAGCGCAACCACAACCTTTAGATTTTTCATCCGGTTTCAGGCCGTGCCTGTGTCACGGCAAAGGGACACATATTAAACCATAGTTGAGAAGGGTTTGAGCGACTTCTTAGAATGTAAATGCCAGGCCCCCGCGCAAGGCGCGTGCGGATTGCACCAGGTAAAGAGTGCGGCCGTCTTGTCCCAGGATGGGAATGTAGCCCTGGGCCAGCAGGTTGCGCACGTCGATCAGCGCTTCCATTTTGGCGGGAATAAATGAGGTTCCCGGCAATGGCTGCCGTATGAAGAGGCTGAAATACGGATCCATCTGGCCGGCCGAGGCATTGAATTCATCTACCGATGAAAGAGCGGTGCCGCTGTTCCATTTGTAAGAAGCCACCAGGTGGGTCCCACAGCGAGGAATTCTTCCGGCGATTTTGGCGCCGATGGAATGCTGGCGGTCCGCAGCCAGGCTGGAAGCCACTGCCTGCCATGTGCTCACCGGGGCCCTTAGCGTCATCACTCCACCGGTTGAATAATCCAGGGTGCCCGTAATGTCGCCAGAGAATTTTCTCTGCAGCACAAATCTCATTCCCGTAGTACTCAATCCGCCGCCGGGATAAGAAAATGTTCCGGAATAGACATCGGGAAGCGCATTGTCGGAGTAGCTGGAAGGATCGCCCGCGCCTGTGAGGACAATATTGCGGATGTCGTCACCATAGTAAGCCACCTGGATGCTGTTGTTGCCAAAGCGGCGGGAAACGGAGATCTCCTGGTGCCGGGCCTTCTCCAGATCGGGAACACCGCCATTCAGCGCCATGCGTGGACCGGACTCGCTCAGGTCTGCCGGAGCGGTGGCAAAACCCTTTTCCACGCGCGGATCGGGCTCAGATGTGGCATAGCGATACTCCACCAGCAGATTGGGCGAAAGGTGAACATCCACTCGTCCAAACGGACGCACGGCCGCTATGCGCCGCGCAAATTGCACGGCGTCCAGCTCCGCGCCGTAAGCCAGATCGACAAAACCGGCCAGGGAAATGTTGTCTGAAACCCTGGTGCCGATGGCGGAATAAGCTGCGTTCTGTACAGCCAATCCCGGAGAAGCCAGGTGTCGATAGGTAACCGTCAGCGTGGGATGCGAGCCGTCCCCCAGATCATGGGCGTAAGATGCCCTCAGGACGCCGCTGGGCTCGCCGGACGTGGCGCCAATATCTCCGTTCAATGAGAACGTTCCCGAGTTGAACAGAGACTTCTCCAGCGCGAACGCGGTGGTCATCTCCCCGGCGCTGCCAAAACCATCTGCTTCCGAGCCGGCGATAAAGCTCACACGGGCCTTCAGTTCATGATCAGCCGCGGCTTCAGGGTTCTCCACTACAACCAGCGGACCACTATCAAAGATTCGCAGCACCGGACGGTTGGCGGCCGAACGCAGAGTCCAATGCCATTCATCCGGATCGGAATCGGGTGAGCGACGTTCAGGCAGAAGCTTGACTACGTCTGCCATGGTGTTCAGAGTAAGGTTCACAACCATGCGCGCGCCGGCGTGAAGGGTCACATTTTCGCGCAACGACGACAGGAAAGTGGCCGCGGAAACCTTCACCTGGTAGATGCCTGCGGGCAACTTGTCCGCATTGTAAAAGCCGTACGCGTCAGTGAAGACGGTGGTGCCAAGGGTAGCGGCTGAGGTAGAGATCTCTACCACCGCGCCCATTTGGGGCGTGCCGGAACTGCTCTTGATGACTCCTGAGATGGCGCCGGTGGTGGCTGCATACACCGGTGCGCAAGCCAAAAGAACCACAAACAACCTGGCGAATTTACGGGTCATACCCACCACCTGTTGTGATGTGAGTCCCCTGTCCCCGAACTGAAAATAACACGCTCCGCCCTTAACGGGCTTAACGTTGGCGGCTGCACGATGTACTGTGTCACCGCCATTTTCCCCAATTGAAGTCACGCGCTTCGCCCTCGCGGGCTCACGCTGCGGGCTGAAAACCCGCGAATAAGCGGGACAACCACTTATTCGACGGCGAACCTGGCCGTAGGTGAAATGGTCTGTTTAGAGACCAGATCATCGATCTTGATGGTTACCTGATATACACCCGGATCCAGTTTGCTGAGCGGCAAGCTCTTTTGCAGCGTCAACTGGTCGCCGACGTTGCCCATCTGGTCCGTGTTTTCTGTAATATCCACCACTGGCTTGTTCGTACCCGTATTCACGATCTGGTATTGCACAGTGGCCGAGGGTTTCTTGGTCTTCTCATCTAGTGTGAGATTGTAAACCTGCATCCAGAAATTTACAGTTTGATTTTGTGTCCGCTTGAAGGTTGCCGGCTTTCCCGCAGATGGCGCAACCTTGGGCCGGACTTTGTTGGTCCCGATTACGAAGTCTCCACTGCCAACCTCGCGCGACGGCACGGGCTGCAGAACGTCGGCCAGGATGAGCGTGGAGGAAGCCAGCTTGTCCTCGCTGAATTCCGGCACCATGACGCTTTGGCCCAGCGTGCCCAGCTTGTCGCCGTTCACGTCCTTCACTACGATATCCAGCCGGTAGTGTCCCGGACGCATCGGGAACGCCTTCCAGTACACTCCAACATTGTTTACCACCTTGTCCAGCAACTCAGCCGGCACGTCCAGTCGCAGCGGCTCTTCGAAGGTCTGAGCGATTTTGCCGGTCAGCGTCGTCATCCGGAGGAACAGGTTGACAGTGGCCCGGGCCACACCGTCTTTGTTCACAAAGGTCAGCCCGCTGTTCGGGATCTGAATGGTAATCGGCACCAGAACTGTGTCTGAGGTTACCCGCACAAAGTCCACGCGAGCATCAAAGGGCAGCAGATTGTACCGGATCTTGGTATTGACAACCGCTTCCAGGTCCTTGAATTTAACTTCCGGCGCCCGGTTCAACTTGGCGAAAGTCTCCAGACGGTCGAACTGTTTTGTCTGGTTGTTCTGATTGAAGAAGCCCTGGCCTAATGCCTCAACACCGCGGAACCGGTCTGCCTTGTTGGCCATTCCCATGGATTCCATGTCCGTCAAGCCGGCGTTGGGAACATGCAGCAATGCGTCCTTCTCTGACCGGTCGATGGTCATGTGATATTCGCCGCACCCGCAGGTGTCTACGAACTCAATCTCGATTTCCTGCCCGATGCCTTCCAGATAGCGATACCGCCACACTTCAAAAGGATATGTTTCCGTGCTGCCGCCACCTTCTTCGGCGGGACGCTGGTAGGGGCCGCCCATGGGGTGGGAGTCAATGGAATCCGGCTTACCATACATGATGTACATGCGTCCGCGGTCGGTACGCCATCCCGGGATTCCGGCCGCATAATGTTCGTTAGCGAATGCGATGCGCCGGTAATGCTCATCTTTGTATTCGTTTTCTTCGGTGTCAGGCGTGGGGTCACGGCGCTGCCAGAAGGCTTCAATGAAGTTGTCTCTTTCGGTGTTGGTGGTCAGCTTTTTCCAGGCCGATAATTCCTCATCGGTGATGATCCACCGCACATCTTCATTGACCCACTTTTTGTAATAACCGCCTTCCTTTTCCAGGATTGCCTTCTTCTGCTGCTCCGGACCGACTTGCCGTTTTAGTGGATCCTGGTCCTGTTGAGTATTTTGGTCCTTGGATTTCTTGTTTGAATCCTGGCCGGCAGCTGGTACCCAGCATAAAACCAGCAAAATAATAGGTATAAAAACGAGCCTCAAACGGTAATAGACGTAAATCACGTGAACAGCTCCTTCACCGAAGAGTTGCAGGTACCTCAGATTCTAAGTCTTTGCGGACATGGAATCAAGGTTCCAGACCTTAATATTCTCTAACGCCTACGCGGTCAGAGCCGGAAAAACCGGCCAGAAACCGGTAGGTTTCACAGCAAAATCGGTGCTCCAGCCTTAACAGCTACTCAACTGCAAATCGGGCGGCAGAAGTTACAGTTTGGCCCAAAATCAGGTCGGTTACCTTCACGGTAAGCTGGTACTCTCCCGGGGCCAACCGTCCCGCCGGAAGGCTTTTTTCGAGCGTAACCTGGTCCGCAATTGTGCCAACCTGCTCTGCCCTTTCCCTGATGTCTATCACTTGCTGGTTGGTAGACGTGTTTACCACCTGGTATTCAACGGTACCTGCCGGTTTCCTGGTGTTTTCATCAAGTGCCAGGTGATAAACCTGCATCCACAAACCGATATTCTGGTCGTGCCTGAAGCTCACCGGCTTGCCGGCAATCTGAACCTTAGGCCTGACCCTACTGGGCCCCAATACAAAGTCACCACTTCCTACTTCCGCGATGGACACAGGTTCCAGCACGTCGGCCAGAATCAAGGAGGACGAGCTGACCTTATCCTCACCGTATCCCGGCACCTGAACACCCTGAATCAGTGTTCCCAGTTTGTCTCCGTTGAGGTCCTTAACCACAATCTGCAAACGGTAACGTCCTGGCCGCATGGGCAGCGCTTTCCAGTACAGCGCCACATGATTGAGTGATTGCTCCAGCAGCCCGGAAGGAACATCCAGGCGAAGCGTATCTTCGAATGTCTGCGCTGTCGCACCGGTGACCGTGGTGAGTCTTCCAAAGATGTTCACCAAGCCGCGCTGCACCCCATCCTGGTTGACGAATGTAAGTTCGCGGTTCGGTACCTGGATGGTAATCGGCGTGAGCACCGTGTCTGCCGTGCCCTTCAAGAAGTCGACACGCACGTCGAAACGCAGCGGGTTGAGGCGAAGGACGTGACTGACGTCGGTGCGATCGATCCGCAGCGCCGGCGGACGGTCCAGACGCGCGTCCTGGTCCATGCGCTCAAAAAACCTCCCGCCATTGTTTTGATTGAAGAGACTCTGGCCTATACCTTCAGGATCCTGCAGACGCCTGCCCTTGTTAACACCGAGCATCGCTTCCGTATCCGTGAGCCCGGCGTTAGGCACGTTCCTCAGAGCGTCCTTGTCTGAGTGGTTGAGGGTCTTGCGATAGTCGCCGCAGCCGCATTGATCAACAAATTCGATCGTGATCTCCTGGCCTATGTCGTCCAAATGGCGGTAGCGCCATATTTCAAAGGGATAGGTCTCTGTGGCGCCGCCGCCTTCCTCCGCCGGACGCAAGTAGGGTCCGCCCATCGGATGGGGCTCAATCGAGTCCGGCTTGCCGTAGAGAATGTAGATGCGGCCACGGTCGGTCTGCTCACCGGGAACACCCGCACTGAAGCGCTCATTCGCGTAGGCTTTGCGGCGATAGAATTCATCCTTGTATTCGTTCTCTTCCGTGTCCGGAGTAGGGTCCCGGCGCAGCCAGAAGCCCTCGATAAATTTCTCCCGCTCCAGATCCGTGCTCAGCTTCCTGAAGGCCGCCAGTTCCTCATTCGTGATGATGACCTGGACCTCCTTCTCCCATTCCCGAAAGTATTTACCTTCCTTCGCCTGCGTTGCTTTGCGCTCTTTGAGCGGACGCTTGAGCGGATCCTCCACCTCACTGCTCCTTGTGGCTTCCGGGGCCGGGTTCTGAATCGGCTGAGATGGCGTGCTCTCCCGCTTTTGCTGGCTCAAATCGCGAGATGAAGCCGGGACAACGGCGAATGCCAGCAAAAACAGAGACACAAATAAAAACAGGTAAGTACGGCAACGGGAAAGCGTCACCTGAGTAAACTCCTTAACCTGAAGTTAGGAGTAGGGGTGCACAAATCGTAAGTCTTTTGCCTGGCAGAAGCAAGAAATTTGTTTGCTGCCGACGTTAACTATTCGCAGCTTGCTCCGTCTACATTGTGGCGGTCCTTCGTATCGAGGTCTGCCCATTCGGGGAATAGCAAAAAATCCTTTGTTTGTTACAGAATAGCTGGTTCTTTGGCGGCTGGTCTGGATATAATCGTTTTAGCGGCTCACCCAAAAAAACGGCGACGTGTGGACACCCCGCTAAATCCTGGAACATTACAGGTCGCGACGGCGTATATATCTCAGCTGTACTTTGCCTCTGCGGTGAGTTTGAAAGGCATTCATGAAGACTAAAAAAAAGGCCATCTTGATTGCTGGCGGGGTCCTTGTCGCTCTGGCCATCGTCGGGTTTTCCGTGACCCAGACGCAAAAGAGCCTTGTCACCGTTCAGACCGGCAAAGTAGTCAGGCAGGATATCGCGTCTTATGTCACGGCATCCGGTGAGGTCAAGCCCGAGGTGCAAGTGAATGTGGGAGCCAATGCCTTTGGCAGAATTACGAAGCTTTTCGTAAAAGAAGGCGACCACGTGCACAAAGGACAGACTCTGGTCCAACTGGAAAACATCCAGTCCGCTTCGGATGTAGCCGGCGCTAAAGCTGCGCTCGATTCGAGCCTCACCGACCAAATCGCAAACCAGGCAGCCCTGAAAACGTCGCAGGAAGCGCTCAGGAGCAGCACTGCCGACGCACTCCAGAAGAAACAGGACTATGAGCGCAATGCCAGCTTGTACAAGGCTGGGCTGATCTCAACCGCGGATTACGAGACCAAGAAGTCGGCCTACGCAGTGGCAGCGGCTACGCAGGCGCAGGACCAGTCCCGCGTCAATCAGGCCAGGGCGCAGCTTGATTCCTCTCAGGGCCATGTTTCCCAGGCGCGAGCTACCCTCACCCACACCAGTGATGTTCTGAGCAAAACCATCTATGTAGCGCCATTTAATGGCGTGGTCACCTATGTGCCGGTGCACGAAGGAGAGACGGTGGTTGTGGGCATCCAGAACTCACCTGGCAGCACCCTGATGACCCTGGCCGACATGTCTGTAATCACCGCCGAGGTTCAGGTTGATGAAACCGATATTGTGAATGTGAAATTGGGCCAGACTGCGGACATTACGATCGACGCAATTCCGGGAAAGACTTTCAAGGGCGAAGTCACGGAAATCGGTGACAATGCCATTGTCCGCTCAACCGGGCTGGCAACATCCCAGAGTACCGCCAGCAGCCAGGAGGCGAAAGATTTCAAAGTGGTGGTCAGATTAAAAGAGCCACCGCAGAACATTCGTCCTGGCCTCTCCGCCACGGCAAAAATCACTACCGGCACGCGCGGCAATGCGCTCACAATCCCGATTCAGGCACTGACGATCCGCGACGCCGGTGAACTCCAGACGCAGAATAACAAAGGCAAGAGTGCCGCTCAACCTGTAGCCGGCCCGAACAAGAAGAAGGAAGAACTTCAGGGAGTGTTTGTGATTCTCCCGAGCAAGAAAGTCGAGTTTCGAACCGTAGAAACCGGGATTACCGGCAGTACGGACATTGAAGTCAAGACAGGGCTTAAAGAAGGCGATGAAATCGTAACCGGCAGCTATAAGGTGCTGCGCACTCTGCGCAATGGCACCGGAGTGAAGGTGGATAATTCGGTTGCGGTGAAGGAAGAATCGTAACCTGAAAGATGATGGAACGTCTAAGCAATTAGGGCTGCTCGTGGACGCACAAAGAGACCGACGTATGGCAACTCAAGTAGCTGATATTTCCGAAAATATTTTGAAAGCACCTCCATCGAACTGCATGATCTGCACCGAGGACCTGTGGAAGACCTACGAGATGGGATCAGAACAGGTGCATGCCCTCCGTGGCGTGAACGTCAGCATTGATAGAGGCGAGTACGTTGCCATCATGGGCCCTTCCGGTTCCGGCAAATCTACTTTGATGAACCTGATTGGCTGCCTCGATACCCCGACGAAAGGCAAGTATTGGCTGAATGGGAATCAGGTAAGCGAGTTGGACGACGACGAACTGGCGCGCATCCGCAACAAGGAAATCGGCTTTGTCTTTCAGACTTTCAACCTGCTGGCCCGCGCTACCGCGCTGCACAATGTTGAGCTGCCGCTGATTTACAGTGGCACGCCCGCAGATGAAAGGATTGAGCGCAGCAAGCGTGCGCTGCGCGCGGTTGATCTGGAAGACCGCATGAACCACAAACCTAACGAACTCTCCGGCGGGCAGCGCCAGCGCGTGGCAGTCGCGCGCGCGCTGGTCAACAATCCGTCCATCATTCTGGCGGACGAGCCGACCGGCAACCTGGATTCACAGACCGGCGCAGAAATCATGACTCTGTTTGCCAACCTGCACAAGAATGGCAATACCATTGTGCTGGTAACGCACGAAGCAGATATCGCTGAACACGCCCACCGCGTAATTCATATCAAAGATGGCTTGATTGCCAGCGATGAAAGAAAAAGCAAGTAATAAGTGGTAACGATCAACCGCCTGGATTTGACCTTGTACTCAGCAATTAACGTGTCCGCAAATTAATTTCCCGAATGGGGACTTCAGCCACCTCGGGCTGTGTCTCCGGATTTCTCCCGGAAATCATCTTCAACGGAACGAGTTCTGCGACATCTCGAGGTCGCCTAATTTAATTTAGCTAGCTACTGGTCGAAGGCTTTATCTTGGTTTACCCTTGGCTAGAGAGCTGTGTATGGAAACTCTGCTGCGAGAAATTCGGTACAGCTTTCGCACTCTGGGCAAAAACCATCGTTTGTCCAGTGCCATCATTCTGTCGTTGGCGCTTGGGATCGGTGCGAATACGGCAATTTTCAGCGTGTTTAACGCCGTGACGCTGAGAACGTTACCTGTGAATCATCCTGAGAAGTTGGTCCTGCTTACGTGGATATCTGAAGATTGGCCCGAGTACGGCAGCTACAGTGGCTGGACCGGCTGCCCGCAGAAACCTGATTCGCCCTCTGGCTGCTCGTTCTCGTATTCGATATTTGAAAACATCCGTGCTCACGACACGTCGCCTGTGGACGTATTCGCGTTCGCAGACCTTGGACGTGTTGCCGTAAACGTGGACGGTGAAGTGGAGTCTGCTGACGCAGTGCCTGTCTCTGGCGATTATTTTGCTACTTTGGGCGTGCCCGTTGTACTGGGCCGCTTGTTTTCAGTGAGCGACGATGAGGCGGCAGCGGCAGCGGCCCCGTCCGCAGTAATCAGTTACAGCTTCTGGATGCGACGGTTTCAAGGAGACAAGGCCGTTTTGGGGAAAACCATTGGTATAAACGGTGTGCCGTTTGCAATCATTGGCGTGGCCCCGGCTAGTTTTTACGGGCTTCAACCTGGTCGTGTGAACGACATCTGGATCCCGTTAGCGCTGCTACCCAAGGTTTCATCTTCGATCATTAACCGCGCTCTTTACCAAACCGACAACTGGTGGGTCATGATGATGGGACGGTTGAAGCCGGGCGCAAGCAAAGCGCAAGCCAAAGCTTGGCTCGACGCTATCTTGCTGCAACACTTGAGCGCCAACAAGGGGGCCGCACCACAGCAAACGACTGTGCCCAGGATCGAACTGGTTGAAGGGGGCAGAGGTCTATCGGACCTGAGACGACAGTTCACGAGGCCCCTGCTTATTCTGCTAGTTGTAGTCGGAGCGGTGCTGATTATTGCCTGCTCGAACGTGGCAAACCTGCTTCTGGCCAGGGCCGCAGCCCAGCAAAAGGAGATCGCAGTGCGCCTGGCAATAGGCGCGAAAAGGAGACGCTTGAGCTTCCAACTCCTCACCGAGAGTAGTTTACTGGGAATTCTTGGTGGAGCAGCAGGTTTAGTTCTTGCTTACTGGGGAAGCAATCTCCTTATCGACTTGATGTCTGCGACTACATCGGGACCAGTCAGCCTTGACGTCCATCCGGATCTTCGAGTTTTGGGCTTCACCATTTCAGTTTCTTTGTTGACGGGAATTCTGCTCGGATTAATACCGGCCATCCGGAGCACCCGTCTCGACATAGCCTCTGTTCTGAGTGCTACAGGAAGAAGTCAGACTTATCGGAGGCGGCTGGGGTTCCTGCGATTAACACCTGGGAATACGCTTGTGATGACCCAGGTCGCCATATCCTTGTTTTTGTTGATCAGCGCAGGATTGTTTATTCGCTCGTTGCAAAAGATTACCGATATTAAACCTGGCTTTGAACCTGAAAACCTGTTGCTGTTTGGTGTTGATTTGCGCGACTCGGGTCTGGAATCCAAATTGACAAGCAGCATCTATAGAGAAGTGCTGGAAAGTATTCATGCAGTTCCAGGAGTGCAATCTGCAAGCTTTTCAGATGCTGCTTTGATCAGTGGTGCGTTTCAAACACGAAGCGTCTTCGCCGAAGGGTATCAACCGACAACGGGAGAGATCATGAACATTGACGTGTTCCAGGTAGGGCCACTGTTCTTTGGGACTATGAGAATCCCGATTCTCCTTGGCCGTGACATTATGTGGAGCGATTCGGACGGAGCCAAGGTTGCGGTGATCAATGAAGCTTTTGCTAGCCGATACTTCCACGCGCAAAACCCTTTGGGGCAGCATTTGCGCTGGAGCCGTAAAGATCGGAGCGGCTTGGAGATTGTCGGACTCGTGGGCAACTCCGTCAATGTCAGCTTGCGTCAGGAAGTGAGGCCAACTGTCTATATTCCATACCCATTGAAGGGAAATATCGGCGAGGTTCACTTCGAAGTTCGAACCGCCCAAAACCCAAGGGAACTGCTTCCGGCCGTGCATCGTGTTCTGCAGCATTTGGAGTCACAAATACCGCTTTTTGACGTAAAGACCCAGATGGAACAGATCGATGAGTCTCTATCTCAAGAGCGTGTACTCGCCCAACTGACCAGCGCATTCGCCATAGTTGCCCTTGCGCTCGCATGCGTAGGGGTCTACGGTATGGTCTCGTACGCTGTGGTCCGCAGGACCAATGAAATTGGTATCCGTTTGGCACTTGGCGCGAGGCGCATCGGTATTCTGGGCATGGTATTGCGCGAATTCTTTGTCCTGGTTGGCATCAGCATGGCGATCGGTTTCTCCATGGCCCTGGCCGCTTCCAGGGTTATTGGGAATCTGCTCTACCCCGCTGGATCTGTTGATGTTGCTGCGGTAGCGCTGGCAAGCTGTCTGCTCCTGGCTGTTGTACTCGCTGCGGTGTGGCTGCCAGCTAGCCGGGCAACCCGGGTGGATCCGGTGATCGCACTAAGATTCGAATGACTGTGATTAGACCCAGATCGGTTGGTTTGAAAAACCGGTATGGCAGGGCCGAGCACCCGCTCAAGCACCGATCTGATGACGGTTGAATTACAGCCGGCGAAGATTTTTCTGCGCAATTCCTCGCGCCTGAATCTGAAAGTCGGATTTGAGCGAAATTGGCTTGGAGTCAAACCGTAAGTTCGCTTGAAAGAGCGGCTGAATTCTGCCGGATCGTTGTATCCTACCTGCCACCGGATCTCTTTTATCCTCATATCGGTTCTTGAGAGCAGACGGGCTGCTTCGACAAGTCTGCGTGTTCGCACCAGCTCCCGAACCGAGAGGCCTGTGAATAACTTGACCAGGTGTTCAAGCCGAGATTTAGACAATCCCCTCTCACGTGCCAGTTGTACGATAGAAGGCGTGGCATATCCGCAACACGCGATGGTTTCAAGCGCGGCCACAACCCTGAACTCAACCTTGGCGTTCACGTGTCTCATGTGGTCTGCGCCTCGCTAAATAACTCCGCGTAAAGGCCTTGCAAAGGAATCAACAGCAGACTGTTGAGCGAAGCTTCACAGCGAGTCACCTTACCGTACCAGTCAGCTCTAAAACCGTTTCTTTGTGCTCACGGTCGTTCGTCGTAAGATACGTGGCCACGCGCACCGGGCCCACATGGCCTCGTGAATCGAATCTCACTCTCACGCTCCCTTGTTTGCCCGATTCTAGAGCCGCCGGACCGGCAGCTACGACTGTGCAGCCTCAACTTCCCCACACGCCAATGATTTGCAGGGGAGCGGTACCAG
>DATDGH010000647.1:0-1981 GCA_036522215.1 Candidatus Angelobacter sp.
GGCGCCGGTTCTTTCCAGGACCTGTTTCGCCAGCTTCGTCACCTCATTGCTGTCACAGTGAACGGATAACAGGATCCCACCGTCCTTGACCCTGCCTTCATAGCGCTTGGCTTCATATTCGGGAATTCCCATTCCGATGAGCGCTCCGGTGAGCCCTCCGATCGCGCCTCCGGCGCCTGCACCAGCAAGTGCCGCCACGATTGGCCCGGCTGCGATAAGAGGTCCAAGTCCAGGGATCGCAAGGGCCCCAATTCCGACCAGCCATCCCAAGCCGCCTCCGACTACAGCTCCGGTGGTAGCTCCGGCCGTCGCGCCTTCCGGAGCCTTTGTGCCTTTTTCGTGGGCAAAATCCTTGGTTCCTAAGTTCTCAGGCAGCAATGCCGAGATGTCGGTGTTGCGGAAATTCGCCAGGCGCAATGCGTCTACCGCATTTTCCGCGCTCGCCCGATCACGATAAATGCCGAATGCCGCTGTATTTTTTCCTGCCATAGATTATTGTTCTCCTATGATGTTTGTCTACTTCCATCTGTTCTCGTCTGGGTGAGACGAGGAAACTGCGATTGAAAATCCTGGAAGGGGGTGCAGAGCGGTGTCATGCGCCCTCCGCCAGAACGAAGTTGGGAAAATCTTCGAACACCCAGTTGTTCTTGAGGGTTCGATAGACGATGCCCAGAAACTTACGGGCCAAGGCGATGATGGCTCGCCCGGCGCCGCGCCGGGCCTTCACGCGCTCGTAGAAGTTCTTCAAGTAGGGGCTGTAGCGGGCAGCGATCAGGGCCGACTGCACCAAGGCCGTGCGCCCCAGCTTGCTGCCGCGTTTGTGAATGTGGCCGCTGTGCTCGGTGGCATTGGAATTGGAGACGCGCGGCACGATGCCAAAGTAACTGGCCAGTCGATGTTCATCGGGAAAGTCGTTCACGTCGCCGATGACGCTCAGCAGGATCGCGCTCGTGATCTTGCCAATGCCCTTGATGCTGGTCAGGTTCTTGTGGCCCTCCAGCTTGGAGCCTTCCTCGGCGATAATGTGGTCGAGTTCGCCAATGCTCTGGTTCAGGCTGCGGATCTGCGCCACGATGACCCGCAGTTCGATCCGCACCAGCTCTTCGAAGGGCAGAGCCAGTACTTCGTCGAGCTTCTTCTCGCTGGACAGGGCTTCCTTGGCGAGGTTGATGCCATGCGCGGAAAGAATGTTATTTACCTTGTTCTTCAGCGCCGTGCGCAGCTTCACCAGCGGGTCCCGCGTCTGGGTCAGGCTGGCGATCTGACCGTGCTGTTTCTCTTTCATGCGCACCTCCGGCAACAATCCCTTCTCCAGATACAGCGCCAATAATTGCGCATCGTTGGCATCGGTCTTCTTCACCGATTGCGTGATGACCCGAAACTGATTCGTGGCCACCACCACGACCCGCGCCACCTGCGGCTGCACCGCGTCGTAGAACAGTCGCGTGTTGCCCGTGGCTTCAACCGCCACTTCATCGTGGGCCCGCAGTTTCTTCACAAACTGCGGCAAGGTCTGAAGCTTCCATTCCCGCAGATACGTCCGGCCGTTTTCTAAGCGCACGCACACCGTGAACTGGTTGCGGTGCAAGTCGACTCCGAGATATCGCTTTTCCATCTGCTTCTCCTCCTGGTAACGGGTTGAACTGCCAGGTGGAGTAGACAATCTCTGCGGCGGTCACCATTCTCCTATCCGAGGTCGCCAGGCGCCTCATGATGACGTCCAGCCACAGGTCTGACTAATCTCCTTTACGGGGTCTCTGCCCCAAACCAACAATGCAGCCTGTGACCTGTCTATTCCGGAAGTTCCCTCCCGGAGCTTACTGCACGCAAACCTCATAGAACATTCATCTCATCTCCTTTGATTCGATGAATGTGATTTGATGAATGCGCTACTGATGGTCGTCAGGATTGGCGGAGGGTTTTTCTTTCGCACCGCCAGCAACCTCGAGCTCGCTGTGGATCTTGTCCGCACTTCCTGTCA
>DATDGH010000648.1:0-4435 GCA_036522215.1 Candidatus Angelobacter sp.
TTTCAGCCGCCTCAGGATTCCGCGACGAAAAACCCTTCTGCGACGGGTTCTGCGACGGGTTTTTCTTTAATTCTCAACAGCATGCGCAGAATCGCGGAATCCACCCCTGTTTTGGGGCAACTTTACCATGTAGTAAACAGAAATGGTTATTGGCCTATCGTCTGCGGCTTCGTTTTTCTCCAATGTTTATGCGGGTTGTAGCAGCGTTACACCCTCTCACAATGCTTTCCTGGAGTGGCCCTCGGCGTCCTCCGTGGTAAGGGATTTTGCTGTAGCTTTTGATCTTGCGCTGGCACCCTGGAGCTGGAAAGCGAGTAGCTCCTTCCGGAGCAACAGGCCGTCAGTAGGGTCAATCTAACCCTCTAGTTTCCCTCAGGAGCTTCGGGAATCCTGTCCCCGAACTGGGGAAAGGGGATGCCTGCAGGTATGACTGTTTACCGCTCAGTGGCCGCCACGTGCCTTTTGGTTTTTGCCGTGCTGGGGATCTTCCTGGAGTTGCACGCCCAGCAGCCCGCGTCCTCGGGCATCAGCTATGAAGGGCAGAATGTCTCTTCCGTGGAACTCGCAGGAAAGCCCGGCCTGAACCCGCGACAGTTCAAGCAGTTGATCGTCCAGCCCATCAACGCTCCTTTTTCTCAGCAGAAGATTGACGAAACCATGGCCGCCCTCAAAAACACTGGGCAATTCAAGGATGTCCAGGTGGACGTGCATCCGCAATCCGCCGGTCTGCAAGTCCTGTTCGTACTTCAACCGGCCATCTATTTCGGCATCTTCGATTTCGGCAAGGCCAACAAAATCTTCAGTTACAACCGCTTGCTGCAAGTGGCCAACTATCCCACCCAGGAGCCGTACACGGAAGGTCGCGTGGAAGAGGCTGAGTCCAATCTCCTCACCTTCTTCCACCAGAATGGATTCTTTCTGGCCACGGTTGAGCCGCAACTCGAAACCAACGAATCGCGCGGGTTCGTCAACGTCCTCTTTCACATTGACCTGAAGCGGCGGGCCAGATTCGGCAAGATCACCCTGACTGGAGCTTCACCGGCGGAGACAGGTCGCCTGCAAAAAGACCTGCATTCCTGGAGAGCGCGCCTGCGAGGGGCTTCGCTCAAGTCCGGCAAAACCTATTCTCTGCCAAAACTGGAGAAGGCCTCCAGCTATCTGCAGGCGACCATGGGCAAGCAGCACTATCTGGCCGCCCGGGTGCAGCTCATCTCGGCGAATTACGATCCCCGGACCAACCGCGCAGACGTCACCTTCAATGTAACCCAGGGCCCGAAGATTTCAGTCACCACGCAGGGCGCCCACGTCTGGGGCCGGACCATGAAGAAAATCATTCCCATCTATCAGGAGAACGCGGTCGATCCCGATCTGGTAGAAGAAGGATCGCGCAATCTGGTCTCCTATTTTCAGAGCAAAGGTTATTTTTATGCCAAGGTGCAGAGCCGCATAGATAAACAGCCTTCTGGAACAATGATCGTGTACCAGATTGAAAAAGGCAGCAAGGTCAAGGTCAAGTCCATTGAGTTCAGCGGCAACCATCATTACGACAAGGATGACCTTCTCCCTCATGTTGCCGTAGCCAAGGGCGGCTTTCTCAATCACGGCAAGTATAGTGAACAGCTCCTGCGCAAAAGCGCCAGGAATCTGGAGGCCTTCTACCGGAATTCCGGATACAGCCAGGCAAAAGTGACGCCCGCTGTCGTGAACCAGAATGGGAAATTGATAGTCACCTTCCAGGTTCTGGAAGGAGTTCAAGACATAGTGGAGTCGCTCAATCTGGACGGTAATAAATCCCTGCCAGAAACTGAGCTGGCCCCCAAAGGATTGAACCTGGCGCCGGGCAAACCCTACTCCGCCGAACTGATGGATAAGGACCGCGACCAGATCATTGCCGAGTATCTCAAGCGCGGATATTTGACCGCGACCTTCAAGTCGAAAGCGACCCCGGTGGCGCAGGACCCGCACCGGGTGGCGGTAACCTACATCCTCGACGAAGGCCCGCAAGTGCGCACCACCATGGTGACCACGCTGGGCGACTATCATACGCGTCCGCAAATCATAGCCAAACAGGCCAGGATTCCCATCGGGCAGCCTTTAAGCGAAGCCACATTGCTGGAGACAGAAAGCAAGTTATATACCCTCGGCGTATTTGACTGGGCCACAGTTGATCCGCTCAAACCCATCACCACCGAGTCAGACAATGAAGTGCTGATCAAGCTGCACGAAGCCAAACGCAACAAAATTACCTACGGGGTTGGATTTGAAGTATTGAATCGTGGTGGCAGCATACCCAGCGGGACGATTGCCTTGCCCAATCTTCCTCCTGTAGGTCTGCCTTCGAACTTCAAAACCAGCCAGCAGACCTTCTGGGGGCCACGAGGGTCGCTCGAATACACCCGGATGAATTTTCTCGGCCGGGCAGAGACGGTTTCCATTGGCGGGTTGGTAGCGCGGCTGGACCAGAGAGCGGCCGCCAGTTGGACGGATCCATCGTTCTTGAACGGCATCTGGGGTTCGAACCTCACCCTCTCCGGCGAAAGGTCGAGCGAGAATCCCATCTTCACGGAAAAGTTGGTGGAAGGCGGCTTCCAGGTGCACCGCCCGCTGAACGCAAAGAAGACAGAGACACTCTTCCTGCGCTATAGCTTTCGCCGCACTGATCTCTCAAACCTGTTGGTCCCGGATTTGGTTACGCCGCTTGACCGCAATGAACGGCTTTCCACTCTCTCCGCCTCCTTCATCCGCGACACGCGCGATAATCCTCTGGATGCGCACCACGGCATTTACCAGAGCTTTGAAACCGCAATCAATCCCAGCTTCCTGGGATCGAATACCAATTTTGGCCGGTTCATGGGACAGACCGCCTATTACCGGCGCATCGCAGGAAACAATCTGGTATGGGCCAACAGCTTGCGCGTGGGATTGGAAATGGCCTACAACGGCGCCCATATCCCTTTGAGCGAGCTTTTCTTTTCTGGCGGTGGCAGCACGCTGCGCGGATTTCCGCTGGAGGGCGCTGGGCCGCAGCGCAACGTGGCGGTTTGCGGCAATCCATCTGATCCATCCACCTGCGCGCAGATTCGCGTTCCCGTGGGCGGCGCACAACTTGTCATCTTGAATTCCGAACTTCGCTTTCCCCTTCCGGTCAACTTGCCGCTCATCGGCAACAAGCTCGGTGGCGTGGCCTTCTATGACGGTGGCAACGTTTACAAGGATGTCGGATTTCAAAACTTCTTTTCCAATTACAGCAACACGGTGGGCTTTGGTTTGAGGTACGCGACGCCCGTCGGCCCCGTCCGCATTGATTTCGGGCACAATCTTCAGCAGATTCCCGGGGTGACAAAGCCATTGCAGCTTTTCATCACCCTCGGTCAGGCATTTTGAAGTGGGGTCTTTATGAGCAGAAAAATGGCGCGCTGGAAGAAAATAACTTTGTGGAGCATCGCGGGAATTCTGGCTCTGATGGTGGTGGTTCTGTTCACCGCCGTGCTGCTGGTGAAATACAACCATGGATTTCGCCAGCGGATTCTGGCCAAAGTCGCTGCCAGCATAGAAGACTCCACCGGCGCGCGACTTCAGGTGCGCGACTTCGATCTGCATCTCAGCACTCTAAGCCTGGACCTCTACGACATCACCTTGCATGGCACGGAACCAGGTTCTGCGGAGCCTCTGCTCAAAGCGGACCACATGAACGTGAGCTTCAAGATCCTTTCACTGTTTCACGTCAAGTGGCGGCTGGAAAATCTGGCCATCGATCATCCGGTGGCACACGTCTTTGTGAACAAGAAAGGCGATAGTAATCTGCCCAGGCCGAAACAGCAGAGCAGCAGCAGCACCAATATTTTTGATCTGGC
This sequence comes from Candidatus Angelobacter sp., assembly GCA_036522215.1. Lineage (GTDB taxonomy): Bacteria > Acidobacteriota > Terriglobia > Terriglobales > Acidobacteriaceae > Angelobacter. The sequence continues at coordinate 3,855 of DATDGH010000648.1, forward strand.
TATCCAGAGGTTTGTTCTGGATAAAGGAGAGGTTTACTACAACGACAAAAAGAGCCTGTTAGACGCCGAACTTTACGACTTCAACATAAGTACTAAATTCGACAACTCTCAGCCTCGTTACTACGGAGACCTGGGTTATCACCAGGGCCGCATTCAGTATGGGACTTATGCTCCGATGGTCCACGATCTCCAGGCGCATTTTGACGCTACGCCCACACACTTCAATCTCGATCAGTTAATCCTGGCGACAGGCGGCTCCCGCGTCTCACTCAAGGCGGCTGTCGATAATTACAGCAGTCCCAAAATGCAAGCCAGCTATCAGGCCGTCCTGGTGGCCGACGATTTCCGGCGGCTTCTGAAAGATCCCTCTCTGCCCACAGGAACAATCCACCTGGATGGCTCTCTGAATTATCAGAGTGATCCGAATCGCCCCCTGCTGGAAACGGTGTCCCTGAATGGCGCCATGGACAGCAGGGAACTCAACCTCAAAACACCAGGCATCCGTGCGCGAGTCCAGAATCTGGGCGCGCGCTACAAGCTGGAGGGTGGCAACGCTGAAGTCCAGGATCTCCATGCCCAAC